>DATAAG010000538.1:0-4416 GCA_036260235.1 Longimicrobium sp. | reverse complement strand
GGCTCGCGTTCGGCCATCGTTGTGTCTCCCTTCATCGTTGAAGCCGTCCCAGCGTACACGAGGAACGAGGGACTGCGGGATTGACACGCGCGCCGCGGCGTCCCACGCGGCGAGCTTCAGCTCCGCCGACATGACCTCGTCGCCATGGACGGCCACCGCCCTCCCCGACGGCGACGAAGTTCAGCACGAGCCGTTCCCTCAGGTGCGGCAGGACCAGACTCATCAAGCCGCCAGCCGGTAGCTGCGCCGGCCGTGGGCCTCCTGACGGTGGTGCGCTCGCCACCATGGGTAGGAAGATGCGCGCAAGATGGAGCGCGCCCGCGACGAGGGATAACGTGGCGATCGACGCGCGACGGGACGGTCGGCTGCGCACGGGCGCGCGGCGGCCGACGGTGCATGCCAGCTGTCGATGCGAGGGACGCGGCCGGCGAGCCGGGGCTGATCGTAGGCGTCAGCTATGCTAAACTGGCGCCACTGTAAGTGACCTGGGTGGGGAGATGAAGGGGACGCCTCGGGCGCCGCGCGTGGCGGTGGCGGCGCTGATGCAGGAGAGCAACAGCTTCGCGCCGGGGCCGTGCGCGCTGGCGGCCTTCCAGGTGGCGGGGATCCACCGCGGGGATGAGGTGCTGCGGGCGCACGAGGGGACGAACACCGAGGTGGGCGGCTTCCTGCGCGTGATCCGGGAGCACGGGGGGCACGTGGTACCTCTCCTGTCCGCGCAGGCCATCTCCGGCGGCCCGTTGGCGCGGGATGCGTACCGCACGCTCGCCGGTGAGCTGGCGGAGCGGCTGCGGGCGGCGCAGGCCGCCGCACCCCTGGACGGCGTGCTGCTGGCGCTGCACGGGGCGATGCTGGCCGAGGGAGACGACGACCCCGACGGCACGACCCTCGCGCGGGTGCGGGAGGTGGTGGGGCCAGCGACGCCGGTGGCGGCGAGCCTCGATCTACACGCGCACGTGACGGAGCGCATGGTACGCGCGGCCACCGCACTGGCAGGCTACAACACGTACCCCCACGTCGACCAGGGGAGGACGGGAGAACGCGCGGCGCGTCTGCTGTTCCGCGCCCTCCGCAGCGAACGCCTCGCGGTGGCGTGGCGGCGCGTGCCGCTGGTGGTGCCCGCGGAAAACATGCAGACCACGGAGGGCCCGCTGGCGGAGGTGTACGCGGCGGCGCACCGGCTCGTGGAGCAGGGTCGGGCGCTCGACGTCACGATCTCCATGGTGCAGCCGTGGCTCGACGTGCCGCATCTCGGGGCATCGGTCCTCGCGGTGTGCGGCGGGGATGAGGGTGCGGCAGCGGGGGCCCAGGCTCTGGTCGACGAGCTCGCGGCGCAGTTGTGGGCGCGCAGACGCCGCTTCGACGTGCACCTCGTACCGCTGGAGGAGGCGGTCGACCGCGCGCTCGGCGCGCCCGGCCACCCCGTGGTGCTCTCGCACGCGGCGGACGGGCCGGGGTCCGGCTCCGCAGGGGACTCGGCGGCCGTGCTGGAGGCCTTCGCCCGGCGTGGCCTGGGTGATGACGGGGCGGCGGGACGGCCGTGCCTCTTTACGGTCGTCGATCCGGCGGCGGCGCAGCACGCGATCGAGGTGGGCGCGGGTGCGGTCGTCGACGCGCGCGTGGGCGCGTCCATCGACCCGCGCTGGAGCCGGCCGGTGCCGCTGCGCGCGCGCGTGGCGTGGGCGGGGCAGGGGCGCTTCACGTTCAAGGGGCCGTCATACACCGGGTCGCGGGTGCACATGGGCAACACGGCCGTGCTGTCGGCGGGGCGGCTCCGCGTCGTGGTGACCGAGCACGCCGTGCCCACGATCGACCCCGAGCTGTACCGCAGCGTCGGACTGGAGCCGCGGGAGGCGCAGGCCGTGGTGGTGAAGTCGCCCAACATGTTCCGCGCCGCCTACGCGCCGCTGGCGCACGAGGTCCTCATGGTCGACGCACCGGGCGCCAGCTCGGCCAACCTGCGCGCGCTGCCGTTCCGGCGCCTGACCCGCCCGCTCTATCCGTGGGACGACTTCGAGTGGTCGCCGCGCGCTGCCGACGGGACGAACGAGGCGATCGTGCGGGGGGCTCCCGGGCACCGGTCGCGCCGCGGAGAGTAGGAGGCACGGGGCGATGGACGAGACGCGGAGCACGGGGCGCCGAGGCAGCCGGCGGACGCGCCGGGCGTGGCTGACGGCGGCCGGGTGCGTACCGCTGGGGCCGGCGCTGGCGGCGTGCGCCCCTGCGGGAGCGCCGCCGGCGAGGGCGTCTCCGGAGAGCGGCCCCCCGGTGGACCTCAAGCTCTGGGGGCCGCCGCCGGCCAACGCGCCGGGTGCGACGCTGGAGCAGCAGCTGGCCGAGCTCCAGCAGCAGCACCCGCGCCTGCGCGTCACGCTCGAGCCGGTCTCCACCACCGGCACCGACGTGACCAAGGCTATCGCCGTGCTCGCCTCCGGCGAGGGGCCGGACCTCTTCTATCTCGGCCGCTGGCTGACCGCCCAGTTCGCCGCCCACAAGACGATCCTGCCCATGGACAAGCTGGCGGCCCGCTCCTCCAGGACGGTGCCTCTGTCCGACTTCTACGCGCGCTTCATCGCCGAGTCCAGGTGGCGCGACCAGCTCTACGGTATCCCGTTCGTCTCCAGCACGCGCGCCCTCTTCTACAACAAGGCGCACTTCCAGGAGGCCGGCTTGAGCGTGGACCGGCCGCCCGCCACCTGGCAGGAGCTCGACCAGGCGGCACCGCGGCTGCAGCAACGCGGCCCCGACGGCCAGCTCTCGCGCGTGGGGTACGTGCCCGGGAGCGGGAATCCGGGGACGTACCTGACGTGGTTCATCTATCTGTGGCAGGTGGGCGGCGACCTCCTGACCCCAGACCACAAGCAGGTGGCACCGGAGCTCCCACGGCTCGGGACGCAAGCGCTGGAATCGATGGCCAACCAGATGCAGCGCAACGGCGGCTGGAATGCCATCGACGCGCTATCCGGAAGCGGGCCGCTCCCACAGGGGACCGACGTCTTCTCCGCCGGCCGCTTCAGCACCATCATCACGCAGCAGGCGGTGCTGTCGACCTACGACCGCGTCGCGGGGCTCCAGTACGGCCTCGCACCCTTCCCGCTGCCGCCGAACGGCAAGCGCGTCAACTACGCCGCCGGCCCCAATCTGGCCATCTTCGCCAGCTCCGAGCAGCCGGACACCGCCTGGCAGGTCATCGAGTTCCTCGAAGACCCGCCGCAGCTCATTCGCTTCAACGTCGCCGGGTCCACGATGCCCCCGCGCCGGTCGGCGGCGACGAGCAAGGAGTATCTCTCGCTGCACCCGCACTTCAGGTTCTTCGCCGACGAGCAGGAGCACGGCCGCTGGGTGCCCGTGGTCGCCGGCATCCAGGACATCTTCTTCGCACTCGACGAGACGATCACACCCGCCATCCGCGGGATGATCGCGCCGCGCGACGCGGTGCAGAACGCCATCGCCAAGGTCCAGCTCATCCTCAAGCAGAACGAGCCATATCTGTGAGTGCAGGTTTGCTCTGAGAGGACCGCATCCGTTGCAGGAGCGAGCACGCGGTCCAGGAACGCCGAGGGCTTGAAGGCCATGAACCGCCCCGACCTGCTGGTGATCATGAGTGACCAGCACAGCCCGCACGTGCTGGGCTGCGCCGGCGACCCGGTGGTGCGCACGCCGCACCTGGATCGGCTGGCGGCGGCCGGCGTGCGCTTCACCACCACCTACTGCCCCTCGCCGCTGTGCGTACCCTCCCGCATGGCCTTCCTCGCCGGCCAGACGCCCTCCGCCATCCGCGTCTGGACCAACGCCTGCGTGCTCGGGTCGGACGTCGCCACCTTCGCCCACGCCCTGGGCGCGGCGGGCTACGAGACCGTCCTGTGCGGCCGCATGCATTTCCAGGGGCCGGACCAGCGGCACGGCTTCGAGCGCCGCCTGGTGGGCGACGTCATCGGCGGCGTCATCGGCGGCCGGGGACCGAGCTTCGGGCACGTGCCGGTGGCCACGGCCGGGATGGGACAGGTGTCGCTGGAGTACGCCGGGCCCGGCCGCGTCTCCTACCACGCCTACGACGCGGAGGTGACGCGCGCGGCCGCGGACTTCCTTCGCCAGCGCGGCGCGCAGCCGCGCACCGCCCGGCGCCCCTTCTGCCTCGTCGTCGGCTTCGTGCTGCCGCACTGCCCGTACATCGCACCCAAGCCTCTGTACGACTATTACTCCGAGCGCGTCGAGGTACCCCGAGTGCCGCATGGGTACCTCGACCGGTTGCACCCGGCGATACGCGTCTGGCGCGAGGTGCGGGGGGTGGAGGAGATCACGCCAGAGCAGGCCCGCCGGGCCCGGGCAGCGTACTACGGCCTGGTCACGCTGCTGGACGAGAACGTGGGGCAGCTCCTGGCGGCGCTGCAGGAGGCGGGGCTGGCCGAGCACACG
>DATAAG010000537.1:0-2191 GCA_036260235.1 Longimicrobium sp. | reverse complement strand
CGCCTTCCCGCACGGCGGCGTGCCGGCGCAGGGCGGCCTCGATCTCCTCCGGCTCCACGCGAAAGCCGCGCACCTTCACCTGCCGGTCCACCCGCCCCAGGAACTCGAGTGCGGGAGTGCGGGAGTGCGTGAGTGCGGGAGTGGATGACGGCTCTGCCTCACCGATGCGTCCGTCATCCTCCCGCACCTCTGCACCGTCACACTCCCGCACTTCCCCCCAGCGCGCACGGTCGCCGGTGCGGTACATCCGCGCGCCGGGAACGGGAGAGAAGGGGTCGGGGACGAAGCGCTCGGCGGTGGCCGCGGGGCGGCCCAGGTAGCCGCGCGCCACCCCCGCGCCGCCCAGGCACAGCTCGCCGGAGGCGGCCGGGGCGCCGTCCGCGTTGAGCAGGTACGCGCGCACGTTCGCCACCGGTGCGCCGATCGGCACCGTGAGAGCGTCCGCGGGGGCGCCGGCGGGGGGCGGCGCGTACAGCGTGGCGGTGATGGTGGACTCGGTGGGGCCGTACGCGTTGCGGAACGCCACCCCTTCGCCGGCGATCCGCCGCCAGGCGCGCAGGGCCTCCGCCGACGCCGCCTCGCTCCCCACCACCAGCAGCCGCAGCGCCGGGGGCACGCCGGCCCCCGAGCGGCACAGCTCGCCCACCAGCTCATGCCAGTAGGGGCTGGGCAGGTTCCAGACGGTCAGCTCCCGCTCCCGGGCAAAGTCCAGGAACGCGGAGAGCGAGTCCATCGCCCGCGCCTCGCGCACCACCAGCGCCGCGCCGCGGACGAGCGTCGGAAACACCTCCTCCAGCGCCACGTCGAACGCGGGCGAGGCGAACTGCAGCACCCGGTCGGCGGGGCCCAGCCCGTACTCCGCGGCCACGGCGCGGGCATGGTTGGCCAGCGCCCCGTGCGGAACCACCACCCCCCTGGGCGTGCCCGTGGTGCCGGAGGTGTAGACGACGTACGCGGCGTTCGCGGGGCCAACCGCGGGAAGCGCGGTGCGGGCCCCGCCCCCGGCCTCCGCGTCCCGCTCCGGCGAAAGGACGGGGATCCCGCCGGGAAGGAGGTGGCGCAGCGCCGGGGGAGCCAGCACGGCGCGCAGCCTTGCGTCCCGCGCCAGGAACGCCACCCGCTCCGCGGGATACGCGGGGTCCATCGGCACGAACGCACCGCCCGCCTTCAGCACGGCCAGCAGCGCGACCACCAGGTCCGGCCCGCGCTCCTGCAGGACCCCCACCCGCACCTCCGGCCCCACCCCCTCGCGCACCAGGGCGCGGGCTAGCCGTTCCGCCCGGGCGTCCAGCTCGCAATAGCGCAGCGACGCATCGCCGAACGCCACGGCCACGGCGTCGGGGGTGCGGGCCGCCTGTTCGGCGAAGAGGTGGTGGATGCAGCGATCCAACTCCTCCGTCCCCGCGGCCGCCCGTTGCGCGTCCGGATCGCCTCCGCTCGTCACGCTGGCACTGGCCGGTTCCTGGATGATCGACATCGGGCTGAACGAGTGGGAAGTTCAGGGGACTGCCAGATCAGCCCGCGGCACGCGGGGCGCCGTGGACGGGCTGCGATGGCTGCGACTGGATGACCTTGCGGACCGGGGTGCCCGACGCCGCGCCTGCGGCCCGGCGAACGGCATCCCACATCGGGGCATCGAGCCACGTTTTTCTACGTAAAAAGTCCGGTTATGTAGGGAGTATGAGACGCGCCGGGCGGGACAGCCTTCCGATAGCGCATACTTCGCTTCATAGCGTATCCCACTAGTAATGCGCGGCTCGGCGCGAAGTCAAGGATCATAATCATACGGCTACCGGCAGCGGCTCCGCGCATTTTCCCAGGGAATACAGCTGCATCCACGCTGTCGACCGCTCCGTAACGCGCAATTCTTGCAACAAACGTTTCTCTTGACTCACCCCTGGAAAGCGACCAAATATGCGTGGTGAACACATGGAGGCAGGATTCTCCTCCGTGCTCGATTTTGATTTCTGACGTCGTGTAAGGGTTGCACATCCCGGCCGGCGCACCGTTGCGCCGGGGTGTCTCGTCGGGAGAGGGCGCGGAGCCGGGGCTCCTGGTGGTGCACGGCTCGGGAGCCGGCCGGAGCGCGCAACGCAGGCCGTGCGCGGGAATCGCGCGGGCCTCACGGACGGAAAGGCGGGTCCCATGCCGGTGGCGACCGCGATGGAACAGGACATCCCGTTCGCCGCCT
>DATAAG010000536.1:0-6789 GCA_036260235.1 Longimicrobium sp. | reverse complement strand
CTTTCGCCGGACGCGGGGCTACTCGCCGCTGCCGCTGCCGGGCTCCACGCCGGCGGCGCGGCGGCAGACGGCGACGAAGTCCGGCTCGGCGGCCTGGCAGGTCTCGTGGCGGCGCGCGGTGTCCGCCACCAGGATGGAGATGCTCTCGCCGACCACGCGGTAGCAGTCGCGCTTGTGGGCGGCGGTCCGCACGGCGCGGCAGAAGCGCAGCCCTTCGTCGGGGTCCGCCGCCAGGTTCACCAGGTTCTGCGCGACGCCGATGGTGCACCACAGGTCCCCGCGGCCGCCGGCCAGCCCGGCCGCGCGCCCGCACAGCTCCAGCGAGCGCTGGTGGTTCTGCGCGGCGAGCGCCGTCACGTCGCGGCCCAGGCTGAGAAAGCAGACCGGGACCATCGCCGGCGGCGCCTGCTCGCACGCGCGGCCGGTGGCCAGCACGTCGCCGCCGTTGAAGTACAGGATGGCCGAGCTCTGCAGCGTGTAGCACTGCTCCTGGTACTTCTGCGCCACCGCGTTGCAGGGGTAGAGCGGGTCGGCCCGGTCCAGCGCCTTCCACTCGCCGTGCTCCATCCCCGCGTGCCCGTGCGCGCCGGCCTGCGCCTGCCCGCCGGCGCCGTGATCGCCGTGCGCGTCGTGGGCGCCCTGGGCCTGCTGACCGCCCCCGTGCCCGGCGTGTCCGCCGTCCGGCGACGCGCCCTGCGTGCCGGCGTGGCCCTCCGCGGTGTGGTGGGGGTGCGTGATGCGGACGATGTTCTCCATGAACACGCCGCCGTAGCACATCTCGCGGACGAAGTCGTCCGTGGCCTGGTCGCACGCCTGCAGCGACATGGGGACGTGGTTGTCGTGCACGGCCATCAGCCCGTGCCCCATGCCGTGGGCGCACTGGAAGAAGAGGAAGGGCTTGTCCCGGTGCGCCTCGCACATGGTGTCCAGCTCCGCCTGGCCGGCGATGCGGCCCTGCCGGGCGAGGGAGAGGAAGTAGCCCTGCACGACGCCGTGGTAGCACCCGGACATCTGCGTGGGCGGGCACCCCTCGAAGGTCTCCGCCAGCGTCTCCGGGGTGCGGTACGCGGCGATCCCCAGGCCGTGCGCCAGGGCGTGGGCGTTCTGGCGGACGTCCCCGTCCACGTTCACCAGCGTGTCCAGCACCTCCATTGTCCGCCCGATGCCCACGCGGTCGATGAGGCCCACCAGGTTGCGCTCCACGCACGGCTGCTTGCTGCGGAACGGGCTGCCGCACTCGCGCCGGATCCAGCGGGAGATCTCGCCGGCCTGCGACTGCGCCGTCCAGGCGGGCGGCGCGGCGGGAGCGGCGTCCGGCAGGTCCGGCGCGGGCCCGGCGGAGGTGCCCGTCCGCGCGGAGGGCGTGCAGGCGGCGACCAGCGCGAAGCAAACGGCCGCGGCGGCGTGGAGATGGCGTCGGTGCATGACTTCCCGGAAAACTGGTTGCGGTCTCTGCCGCGGATTCTGGAGAGAACGGAGGCCGAGGGCAAGGCTTGTCCGGCAAATGCGGGGCCCGCGGCCGGTGATCGAATCGAAATCGCCGGATCGCCGCAACGATCGAAGCAATCGAATCGCGGCAACGGGTAAAGCGATTGATGCCGTTTGCGATTCTGATCCGGTAATACCAGATCCGGAAAAACACCTGTCATTCTGAGCGAGCGCCCGCGCCGAACCGACGGATGAGCACGGAGCCTGTGGCGCGACCGAAGAATCTCCCGCCCCTCGCGCCGAACCCGCCCCGGACATCGTCCGGGGAACTCACCGTGGCCGCGAGATCCTGCCGCCCGGCGTACAGATTCTTCGGTCGGCGCGCATGCTCGTGAGCAGTCGGCAAGATCCGGGGGCGCCTCCCTCAGAATGACAGTTTATCCGGATTCGGTATAACGTGCCGTCCCGCCCCCGGGAGCGAATGAATTCCTTGATCGCGCAGAGAAGTAGAGCAGCAGAGCAGCAGAGCAGCAGAGGAACGACTTCCGTTCCTCTGCTGCTCTGCGTGAGAATGGTTCAGCCGGTGAGCGACGCCAGGTAACGCAGCCCCGTGACGCTGGGGAGAAAGCAGTATGCCCCACCCACCGTGGTGACCATCTGCGACCACCCGGTGAGCTTGGTGTTGGCCTGCCCCGACTTCGACAGCGTGAACGAGCTGGTGGCCGGGTCGTTCACGCCCAGGAACACGTCCTCGCCGCTGATGTTGTTGACGGCGTTCCCCTGAGGGGGGTTGTAGGGGCCCGTGGCGGACTTCACGAAGTCGTGCCTCATGGCCCACTGGCCCTGGATGAACTCGAACTGGTTGGTGATGCTGGCGTTGATGAAGTAGCCGATGAGCCCCCGCGGAGCATTGTCGGGATTGGCGGGATCGTACGCGCGGCCGTACGGCATGGCGCGGCGCACGATGCGGTGGAACGGCGACCCCGCGCCCAGCACCTTCTGGTCGCGCGGGTTGGTGCGGCGGATGTGCGAGCCGATGGGGCACCTGAATCCCAGCGTGTCGTCCGTCGCCACGTCCGGGCTGGTGTACTTGAAGTTGTTCAACTGGTCGCCCGGTACCGGCGGCTCCGCGGAGTCGGGCGACAGCACCAGCGGGTTGCCGTTGCGCCAGCGCCCGCAGACCTTGGCCGCCAGCATCTCGCGGTCGATCCCCGCCTTGGCCGCATAGGTGGTGAGGAACGCCTCGAAGCCGGCCACGTCCTGCTCCAGGATGCGGAACGCGGCGTAGCTGCCGTTCTTCGAAAGCTGCGCGGGCGACACGGAGTAGGTGCCCTTGGCCTGGTTGGGGTACCCCAGCAGGAACTCGCCCGTGGCCACCACCGGCTGGTCGTCGGGCAGGTCGTGCTTGCGCGGCGGAGCGCCGTCCACCGTGGGCTGCGCGATGTTGTCGCGGTAGCCGAAGTGGACGCCGTTGTCGGGAAGGGCGTGGGCGTCGAACGCCGACAGCTCCTTCATCCCGGCGGCGAAGCCCGCGCGCAGCCTCGCCGAGATCGCGGCCACCACCTCGGGATCCTCGTGCACCCACAGGTTGAGCACCACGTGCACGGCGGCCCCGTCCGACAGGCCGCCGATCCAGTTGGCCGGGTCGCTCCGCCCCACGTCACCCACCAGATCGGCCGTCTTCCGCGCGGTGGCGCCGCGCTGGAACCCCTGGTCGAAGGTGTCCAGGTCCTTCTTGGAGACGCCCAGCGCCTGCAGCCCCGCGTACGTGAAGCCGATGTTGACGAAGCACTCGGGCTTTACCGTCCAGCGCGCCGCCGTGGTGATGCGCGGCAGCCCGCCGGTGCCGTCCACCAGCCCGAGGATGAAGGCTCGGGCCGCCGCGGCGTCAGTGACCTGCAGGATGAAGTGCCGCGCCAGGTCCACGCGGTAGCCCTGCAGGATGGTGCCCTGCACGTCGGCGTAGTTGATCTCGTCGGGGGTGGCCACGGGTCGGGGAATGCGGGAGAGAAAAGGAAGGAGCGCCCGCCGGATGCGGGCGCTCCCCGTCGGCGGCTCAGCCGCCGAAGGCGGCCAGGATCTGCTGCACCGTCTGCGGATACGCCGAGTACATCGAGGTGTTGGGGAAGTGCTGCGACGCGTCGTTCTTCTCGATGAAGGCGGTGAAGGCGGCCACGTTGCTCTGCACCGGGATGAGCGCCTGCCCGCCGACCACGAACTGCAGCAGCGCGTTGAACACGTCGCCCACCTGGGCCACGAAGTCGCCGATGTACGCGTCGAAGCTGCCGTCGTACTCGGTGATCACGGCGATCACGAACGGGCCCTGGGACGTCGCGCTCACGGGCTGCAGGTTGGGCTGGGAGAGGTCCAGGTACAGCGTGCGGGCGTAGTGCACCGTGCCGATGGAGGTGAGCGCGTCGTGGAGCTGCTGCTGGTACTGCGCCAGCGTCGCCGCGATGGTCTCCGGATTGGTGCCGGGGATCACCGGCATGAAGAGGGTGAGCGGGCTTGCCATGGCAGGTATCTCCGGGCTGAGGATTCAGGGTCTTGCGTCAGGGATTCGTCCACACGCGCCGCCGGGGATCGCCCCGGACGCGTGGTGCTGCACGGTGCACGGAGCGGCGTCCACCGCTCCGCCTACGACGGCGAGGGGAGCGTCGCCAGGTACCGCAGCCCCGTGATGCTGGGGAGGAAGCAGTACGCCGCGCCCACCGTGGTAATCATCCGCGACCACCCGGTGAGGTTGATGTTGTTCTTTCCGTTGGCGCCCGGCTCCGGCAGCGTGAACGAGCTGTCGGACGGGTCGTTGACCCCCAGGAACACGTCCTGGCCGCTGATGTTGAACACGGCGTTCCCCTCGGTGGAGCCGCCGGGGCCGGTGGCCGACTTCACGAAGTCGGACGTCTGGTCCCACTGGCCCTCCAGGAACTGGAACTGGTTGTGGATGCTGGCGTTGATGAAGTAGCCGATGAGCCCGCGCGGCGTGTCGTCGGGGTTCGCGGCGTCGTACCGGGGGCCGTACGGCATGGCCCGGCGCACGATGCGGTGGTGCATGGAGTCCGTCCCCACCACGCCCTCGTTGCGCGGGTTGTTGCGGCGGATGTGCGCGCCGATGGGGCACTTGAAGCCCAGCGTGTCGTCCGTCGACGCGTCGGTGCTCACGTAGGTGAAGTTGTTCAGCTGGTCGTCCGGCAGCAGCGGCAGCGGCGAGGTGGGCGACAGCTCCAGCGGGTTTCCGTTGCGCCAGCGCCCGCAGACCTTGGCCGCCAGCATCTCGGGATCGATCCCCGCCTTGGGGGCGTAGGTGTTCAGGAACGTCTCGAAGCCGGCCACGTCCTGCGAAAGGATGCGGAACGCGGCGTAGCTGCTGTTCTGGGAAAGGTCCGGCGGCGATACGGAGTAGATGCCGCCGCTCTCGTTGGGGTACCCCAGCAGGAACTCGCCCGTGGCCACCACCGGCTGGTCGTCGGGCCGGTCGTGCTTGCGGGGCGGCGCGCCGTCGATGGTGGGCTGCGCGATGTTGTCGTGGTAGCCGAAGTGGATGTAGTTGTCCGGGAAGGCGTTGGCGTCGAACGACGACAGCTCCGTCATTCCCGCGGCAAAGGCGGCGCGCAGCTGCGCGCTCACGCTCTCCAGCACCTGCGGGTCGCTGACGACCCAGAGGTTGAGCACCACGTGCACGTTGGCCCCGTTGGACAGCCCGCCGATCCAGTTGGACGGGGCGCTCTGGCCCACGTCGCCCACCGTGTTGGCCGTGGCCGGCGCGGTGGCGCCGACCTGGAAGTCCGGGTCGAAGGTGTCCAGGTCCGTCTTGGCGACGCCCAGCGCCTGCAGCCCCGCGTACGTGAAGCTGATGTTCACCATGCACGCGGGCTTCGTGGTCCACGGGGCGGCGGTGGTGACGGCCGGCAGCCCGCCGGCGCCGTCCACCAGGTTGCCGATGAAGGTGCCGGCCGCCGCGGCGTCGGTGATCTGCAGGATGAAGTGGCGCGCCAGGTTCACGCGGTAGCCCCGCAGAATGGTGCCCTGCACGTCGGCGTAGTTGATCGTAGGCGTGGGCATGCTCACGGAAAGGATGAAGGGGATGGCGGGGCGGCGGCGGAAGCGCCGCCCGGCACGCCGGTTCCGGGCGTGGTCCGTTACGTGGTGGAGCCGGGATCGCTGGGAAAGGCGGCCAGCACCTGCTGCACCGTCTGCGGATACGCCTGGTACAGCCCCTGGTTGGGGGCGTGCTGCGACGCGTCGTTCGCGGCGATGAAGGCGCCGAAGGCGGCCACGTTGTTCTGTACCGGGATGAGCGCCTCCCCGCCGACCACGTGCTTGAGGATCGCGTTGAAGATGTCGCCCACCTGGGCCACGAAGTCGCCGATGTACGCGTCGAAGCTGCCGTCGTAGTCGGTGATCACGGCCAGGACGTACGGCCCGTGGAAGTCGGGGCGCAGGTTGGTGTCGGACCGGTCCAGGACCATGATCCGCGCGTAGTGCACGGTGCCGATGCTGGTGAGCGCCTCGTTGAGCTGCTTGCGGGCGAGCAGCAGAGCCGCCCCCAGCTGAACGACGTCGATGCCGCTCTTGATCGGCATCAGGAGGGTGAGCGGGTTTGCCATGCCGTACCTCGGATGTGTGAAGTGGATGAAGAAGGGACCCTGGCGCACCACAAGAACACGGGCGCAGACCCCTGCGCCCGCCCGGGGAAATGCTACACGAACGGGTAGCAGGATAATCCTCGCCACAGCGCCGGTCAATCCTTTTACGCCTTAGCATCGATCTATTACAGATCCGTCCCATCCCGTTACAGAAAATTCGAAATTTTCAGAAAAGGAACGCTCTCCGCGCGTCGCTACGAAGCGGAGGCCGGGACCATACGCCGGCATCCCCGGTTGCGGCGAAGACGTTTCGTCCGGGGCGCCTCCGCCGGACCGGCAGGATCGGCAATCCTTTCGCGGCACCGGCGTGCAAATATCTACACAACTGGTCGAGGGGGCCGCATCCCGATCACGAGGAGGTCCAGGACACGACGTGCAACCCGGCGCAGGTCGCGGCGGGGCGCCACGTGCGCAGGGAAACGAAAGCGCGCGGCCGGGCTGGTTCGCCCGGCCGCGCATCGTGTGTCGGCCCCTCCCCCCGAAGGCCCCTCCCCCTGGCCCCCTTCTCCCGCAAACTACGCGGGAGGGGGAGTGGGTTCGTCGCGATCCGACCTTCGTCATCCTGAGGAAGGCGCCGCGCGAGCCCTACCCGTGCGCAGGGACCTGGCGCCGACCGAAGGATCTACTCTCCCGTGCTGAGAGGCCGCCGCCGCACGACCAACCCGCCCCTACCACCCCTCCCCCGAAGCTGGGGGAGGGGTCGCCGCCGAGCCGC
>DATAAG010000535.1:0-4230 GCA_036260235.1 Longimicrobium sp. | reverse complement strand
TCCATCGACTCCGTTGACTCCGTTGACTCCGTGTGAGGCCCAGTCTTTTTTAATGAGATGAGCAATGAATTCGAGTACCGCGGCAACTGGGCGCTGGTGACGGGCGCGTCGATGGGGATCGGCGAGGCGTTCGCGCGGGCGCTGGCGGGGCGCGGGATGAACGTCGCCCTGGTGGCGCGCTCCGCGAACCGGCTGGCGGCGCTGGCGCGGGCCATCGAGGCGGAACACGGGGTGCGCGCCGTGGCGGTGCCGGTGGACCTGGGGGAGCCCGGCGGCCCGGCGCGCACGTGGACACAGGCCAGCCGCGCGGGCCAGATCCACCTGCTGGTGAACAACGCGGGGTTCGGCCTGGCCGGCCGCTTCGACGAGCTGCCGAGGGAGCGGCAGAGCGGGATGGTGGCGCTCAACTGCGCGGCGGTGCTGGAGCTGGCGCACCTGGCGCTCGGCGAGATGCGGCCGCGCGGCACGGGCGGCATCGTCAACGTCGGCTCGGTGGTGGCGTTCCAGCCGGTGCCGGGCAAGGCGGTCTACGCGGCCACCAAAGCGTTCGTCCTCTCGCTGACGGCCTCGCTGGTGGAGGAGAACCGCGGCACGGGCGTGCGCATCCTCTGCGTCTCCCCCGGACCCACGCCGACAGGCTTCCAGGCGGTGGCGGGGACGCGGTTGCGCGAGGGGCAGGTGGGGGTGCTGCGCGCGGAGCAGGTGGTGGACGCGTCGCTCGCGGCCTTCGACGCGGGGCGGATCCACGTGGCGCCCGGGCTGGCCAACCGCGTCGGGACGATCTTCGGGCGGCTGCTGCCGGTGGGCGCGGCGGCCAGGATGGCGCGGCGGATCAACGAGCGGCGGTGACGGCGGCCGGTCGGTGCACCTCCGCCCACGTCCGCGCGCAGATGCTTATCGTGCGGACGTGGATGTCCACCGTGTCCTCCGTGTCGCGCGCGTAGCCGCCCGCCATCGCCACCGCGACGGGAACGCCGGCATCGCGGCAGGCCTCCAGCACCAGCCGGTCGCGCTCCGCCAGCCCCTCCTTGCTCATCGCCAGCCGTCCGAAGCGGTCCTCCCGCCACGGGTCCGCGCCCGCCAGGTAGACCGCCAGCTCCGGCCGGTGGTCCTCGAGGATCTGCGGGACGTAAATCTCCAGCGCGGCCAGGAACGCGTCGTCGCCGGCGCCGTCCGGCAGCTCCACGTCCAGCGAGCTGCGCTCCTTGCGGAAGGGGAAGTTGCGGGCGCCGTGGATGGAGAAGGTGAAGACGGTGGGATCCGCCCGGAAGGCGGCGGCGGTGCCGTTGCCCTGGTGGACGTCGCAGTCCAGGACCACGGCGCGGCGGACGAGCCCCTCGCGCTGCAGCACGCGGATGGCCACGGCGGCGTCGTTGAAGACGCAGAAGCCCTCGCCGTGGTCCGGACAGGCGTGGTGCGTCCCGCCGGCCAGGTTCACGGCGATCCCCCACCCCCGCGCCGCCGTCTCGTCCAGCGCCGTGCGCCCGGCCTGGAGGGTGGCGCCCACCACCAGGCGCTCGCGCCCCACCATCTCCGCGCTCCACGGAAAGCCGATCCGCCGCTCCTGCAGCGGGGCCAGCGCGCCCTCGCGCACGGCGGCCAGGTACGCCCCCTCGTGCACCAGCGCCAGCTCGTCCCACGCGGCGGCGGGCGGCTCCGCCAGCTCCTGCGGGCGCAGGATGCCCTCCGCCAGGGAGCGCTCGCGGACGCGAGCGTACTTTATCATCGGGAAACGATGTCCCACCGGCAGCGGCAGGACGAAGCGGTGCGTGTAGAAGGCGCGCATTCAGCCCGCCGCGCTCACGGAATCCCCGCGACCTTGTGCGTCTGCACGGAAAGCCGCCAGGGCGGGCCCAGCTCCATCACCGCCGCGATGGCCTCGGCGTAGTTGGGGCCGCCGGCGGCGGGGACGTCCACCGGCTGCAGGAAGTACTGCCCGAAGCGCGTCCCCTCCGCGATCCGCCGCACCGCCGCCACGTCCGGCGTGATCCCCGGCGCCGAAGCGCCGGTGAAGAGGAGCTTGAGCTCGTCGCCCTCCTTCTGCGCGAACTCCGCCTGCTTGGGCGAAATGGTGAGCCAGTCCACCAGCGAGCGGTCCACGGGGCGCGAGCCGTTGGACTCCATGGTCAGGCGGTAGCCGCGGGCACGCAGCGCGTCCGCAAGGGGGCGGTCCAGCTGCAGGCTGGGCTCGCCGCCGGTCGCGACGAGCAGCAGCCCCGGCTTTTCCCCGCCGAAGCCCTCCTCCGCGGTGCGGCGGACCAGGTCCAGCGTGCCCTGCAGGTCCAGCGTGTACGCGGCCTTCACCCAGTCGGTGTCGCACCACGGGCACACGTCGTAGCCCAGGTTGCACCCCGCGAAGCGCAGGAACACCGCGGGCGTTCCCGCCTGCGCGCCTTCGCCCTGGAGGGTCGCGAACACTTCCCTGATCCCGTACTTCCTGCTGGCCGCCATCCGCCGATCCTGATCGTGAGACACCGGGCGCATCCGCCGCCCGCGCGCAAACTTACCACCCTGGGCAGGGAATAGGGAACAGGGGACAGGGAACAGGGAATAGGGAATAGCGAACAGGAATGGGAATAGTCATCCCGGAGGGTGCTGCCAGACTCTCGGGAGAGGAGCGTTGTCTTCCTGAGGGAGCGCATCCCCGGGAACAGCGGCCGCACGACAGCTTGCGCGCGACCGAAGGATCTGCTCTCCCCTGCCACGGATCGGCCTGTGTGCGGTGGATCAGCCCCCGCGATCCCGCCAGGCAAGATCCTTTACTCGGCGCCAACGTCTTGCGCAGGCTGAAAGTTACGCGCGGCGCCTCCCTTCAGGATGACCACTGCCGCGCGAGGTTTGGCAACCCTCTCGACGGCGCAGCGGCATTCTGTATACACCGGAAAATGGGGATGGGACACCAGCGCCACACATCGTACCGCCGGCTCCCCACGCTTGTCCGCCATGCCTGTGGCACGTTTTTGCTAAGTCGTTGTGAATCAACGATGTCTTGTGCCGTGGCACCCTGGCCCCGCCCTTGCCCTCTCCCTGGCCGCCAGCGCCCGAACAGGGCACCTGACCTTCCGGGGGGGTCAGCGACCGGTGGCCCGGTAGTGTTCACCGCATCCGCACCACACGTCCTTCCTCGACGACCGCAGTCCCGTCCCTCCACGCCGTCCGACGCTGCCCAACCCCCCTCCCGGGCCCGGAGCCTCCCCGCTCCGGGCCCATCTCTTTTTGCGCCTGCCGCGTGCCGTCCGGCGCGCAACCTGCGCGCGAGGCGGCGGGTACCACGCCCCCCGCGGCCCGCGACCGGCGCGACCGCTTCGTTCAAGACCAGAGGGATGACGATGAGGATGAAGACGACGATCACCGCCGCGCTGGCGGCCTTCCTGGGGACGCGGGGCGCCGCGGCCGCGCAGACCACCGTCACGCCGGCGCCGCAGCCTTCCATCCGCGTGACGGGCACCGGCGAGGTGCGCGCCGCCCCCGACCAGGCCACGGCGGACTTCGCGGTGGAGACCCTGGCCGCCAACGCGCAGGAGGCGGCGGCGGAGAACGCGCAGCGGATGGAGCGCGTGATCGCGGCGCTGGTGCGCGCCGGCGTGCCCCGCGAGCGCATCGAGACGCGCGACTACAACGTCTTTCCCGATTACGACCAGCGGCCCATGGAGCAGGGCGGCGAGCCACGGGTCCGCGGCTACCGGGTGATGAACACCGTCTCCGCGACCCTGTACGAGGTGGACCGCGTGGGCCCCATCATCGACGCGGCGCTGGGGGCGGGGGCCAACCGCGTGCACGGCGTGCGCTTCTCGCTGCGCGATCCGTCGCGGTTCCGGCAGCAGGCCATCGACCAGGCCGTGCGCCGCGCCCGGGCGGACGCGGAGGCGCTGGCGGCGGCCATGGGGCTGCGGCTGGGGATGGTGCGCGAGGCGTCCACGCTGGACGTGGGCTACGGCGGGCCGGTGCCCATGATGGCCCGCGAGGGCGCCATGGATGCCGTGGCGCAGATGGCGCCGACGCCCATCAACCCCGGCGAGCAGGTGGTGCGCGCCACCGTGCTCATCGTCTACGCCTTCAGCAACGGGATGTAGGCAGTTTCACGCAACGGGCACAGCGCGGAAAGAATGGACGCCCGAGAACGTCAAACCGTTCCGTGCGTCCTCTCTCTTCACCTCCGCGTCTCCGCGTGATACCGGATCCTGCAAAAGAATGCCTCACGCAGAGTCAGCAGAGTGAGCAGAGTCGTCC
>DATAAG010000534.1:0-7075 GCA_036260235.1 Longimicrobium sp. | reverse complement strand
GAGTGATGGAGTGATGGAGTGATGGAGTGATGGAGTGATGGAGTGATGGAGTGATGGAGTGATGGAGTGATGGAGGCCGGGTTGCGGGGGGCCAGAGACGGATGAATCATCTGTATTTTACCTCCATTGGCCAACATCAATCCCATGCGATCCACGATCCTGGTTCTCGCGGCGCTGCTGGCCGCGGGCGCCGGCACCCTGCACGCGCAGGACTCCTCCGCGTCCGCAGACACCGCGCTGCTGCCGGTGTGCGCGGAGGGCGGCATCTCGCGCATCGCCGTCACCGTTCCGCCGGGGCAGACGCGCGAGCAGGTGGTGCAGGCGCTGCAGCAGAGCGGCGGGCTGGCGCCGGGCACACAGGTGCGCATCCTGGAAGACCACGAGAAGCCGGGCATCGTGAACGCCGAGCGCTTCAGCGAGCTGGTGGAGATGCACGTCCACCGCTTCTTTCGCGCGGGGCTCAAGGTGGACGGCGACGCCGTGGCGCTGGTGCAGGTGAACGCGGACGGGCGGGTGACCGACGCGCACCCGGAGACCGGCAACCGCGACGTGGACCGCAGCATCCGCGAGCTGTGGCGCAGGACGCGCTTCGAGCCCGTCGTGGTGGGCTCGTGCCGGGTGCCCGCGTACCTGCACCTGAGCCTGCGCATCACCTCGGACTTCGACGAGCACTGGCGCCAGACGGAGGTGCGGGTGCAGCCGTGAGGCGCCGTTGCCGGGCACGGCTCGCGCGTGCTGGTGTGGGTGCGGCTGTATCCCTGACAGGACGGGGGCGGACGAGATGGACTGGGAACCGTACGATCCGGAGTGGCTGGCGGAGTGGGTGCGGGCGAACCGGCCGGACCTGCCGTGGCTGGCGGATGCGCTCGCCCGGTGCACGCGCGCGGCGCAGGGTGGGCACGCGTACGTCTACTTCGTCGATCCGGCCGATGCCAACCAGCCCGGCGCGGAGTGGCAGCTGGAGGAGAACGTGATGCTGGACCACCCGAAGGAGGGGACGCTCGCGCTGGACGTGCTCACCGGCCGGCGGATCGGCGGCATCGAGTTCCTGTCCCGGCTGTGAGATCAACAGCCTGCACTGAGCCGTAGTTTTCCTGAGGGAGGCGCCGCGCTGACCTTCCCGTGCGATGAAAGCCAGGCGCCGGCCGAAGGATCGTGCCGGCAGGAGCGAGGGGCTGGCTCTCGCGCGGGAGGGCCAGCCCCTGAGGCTGAGAGGGTGTTGCCAAACCGCCACGAACGAGCGTTGTCTTCCTGAGGGAGCGCCACACAGAAAGCGCGCACGCACAACCGCTTGCGCGCGACCGAAGGATCTTCTCTCGGTCACCCGGGGCTGGCTCACGCGGTAGGAAGCCAGCCCCTCGCTTCTGCCGGCAAGATCCCTCGGTCGGCGCCAGAGTGCGGTGTGAACGCCAGGGCAGGCGCGGTGCCTCCCTCAGGAAAACAACGCCCGTGGAGCGACGGTGCGTGTCACACCCGGCGGCGGTAGCGGCTGCGGTGGACGGCGTGCAGGATGACCAGCAGCACCACGGCGCCCACGAACGCGGTGAAGATGGTCCCTGCCAGCCCGCTGAACGGCGTCGAGACGCCGAGCTGGCGGAAGAGCCATCCGCCCACGAAGGCGCCCACGATTCCCACCACGATGTCGCCGACCAGCCCCACGCCCCCCACCAGCAGCCCCGCCAGCACGCCCGCGATCAATCCGACGATCAGCCACGTCAGCAGGTCCATCGGTCCGCTCCGGAGAAGAAGTGCGTCAGTGCGTGAGTGCGCTGGTGGTCTGTGCGAAAAGCAAACCAACTCACGCACTCACGCACTCTCCTACAGTCCCTGCCAGCTCAGCCGCACGTAGTAGAATGCGCCGTTGGAGCCGAAGGGGCTGATGCCGTTGTACGGGAAGATCCCGGCGTTGCTGTTGTCCGCGCCGGTGGGGCTGCGGAAGTTCTGCTCCGGCATCACCCCGAAGAGGTTGTTCGCCCCCACCGCCACCCCCAGCCCACCCCGCATCCGGTATCCCACGTCCAGGTCCGTGATCCACCGGGCCCCGAAGGTCTGGTCCGTGTTGGTGGGCGATCCCTCCGGCGCCGTGCCGAACACCGTCACCTCGCCAAAGCGGCGGTTGTTCAGGTTCACCGTCAGCCGGTCCATCGCGTAGTTCAGCGCCAGGTTCACGCTGCTGCGCGGCTGCCCGCGCTCGATCCGCCCGCGCTCCACCCTCCCGAACAGCGTCTCGCCCAGTCCCGTGAGCTGCGACGGCGTCTCCACCGAGTCGGTGAGCACCTCCGTCTCGGTAAAGTTCATCCCGCCGGTGAAGCGCAGCAGCCCCGGGCCCATCGCGCGCGCGTACTGCAGCACGAAATCCACGCCGCGGGTGCGCGTGTCGATGGCGTTGGTGAAGAAGCGCCCGCCGTTGACGCCGACGAACCCCGCGTCCTGGAAGAGCTTCTGGATGGCGGGAGTGGTGAAGTTCTCGGAGAAGACGATCCGGTCGTCGATGTCGATCTGGTACGCGTCGATGGTCAGCGACAGGTCGCGCATGGGCTCCCAGGCGATTCCGGCGGAGTAGTTGACAGACTCCTCCGGCTCCAGCGGCTTGGCGCCCAGCACCTGGGCCTCCTCGCTCCCCACCGGGAAGGTGCGCACGTCCACCGGCGTGTTGACGCCGTTGATCACCAGGAAGTTCGTCGCGGTGGACGAGAAGTACGACTGGCCCAGCGACGGCGCCCGGAATCCCGTCCCCACCGCCCCGCGCAGCGCGAAGCCGGGGACGGGCTCGAGGCGCGCCGCCAGCTTGCCGTCGCTGGTGCTGCCGAAGTCGCTGTAGTCCTCGTAGCGCCCGGCCACGTTCAGCAGCAGCCCGCGCACGGGGGTGATCTCCACGTCCACGTACCCCGCCCAGTTGTGGCGCGACACGTCCTTGGCGTCGGACGGGCGGAAGCCGGGGAACACCTGCGCCCCCACGGCGGCGATCTGCCCCGCCTGCGGCCCGTCCAGGATGGGCACGCCGCCGTTGATGTACGACGCCTCCTCACCCTCCTCGATCCCGTAGCCGTCGCGCCGGTATTCCGCGCCGAACGCCACGTTCACCGCCTCCGGCAGCCCCAGGGGCAGCGTGCGCGACAGGTCCAGGTTCACCGTGGTCTGGTCGAAGCGCAGCGTCCCCGCGTAGAAGTCGGTGGGGCTGTCGTTCCCCATCGACACGTTGTTGCTGTTCAGCACGTTGAAGCCGAAGGTGTTGCGGCCGTAGACGCCGGACAGGTCCCAGCGGAACCCCGCCGCCGTGCCCCGCACCCCCGCCACCCCGGAGCCGTCCACGATGTCGGTGGAGATGAGGGGGAGAAAGCCGTCCGGGTGGATGGAGCGCACCGTCCGCGCGTCGTTGGCGCGGCGAAAGAAGCCGGCTGCCTCGCCGTCGCGGCGCGACACCCCGCCGAAGGCGTACGCCTCCATCACCTCTCCCAGGGGGAGCGCGGCGTTCAGGAAGACGCCGGCGTCGCGCGAGTCGCTGTCGCCCTGGCGGTGGTTGATGCGCGCGCGCTGGGTGTTGCGCGGGTCGTTGTTGAAGTACTGCTGGCGCGTGTCCGGGAGCGAGCGGTTGGTGTTCTCGCGGTCGCGGAACTCCACGCTGACCGTCACGTAGCCGCGCTCGCCGATGTCGCGCCCGGCGGTGCCGGCCAGCTGCAGCACGCGGCCGTCGCCCACCGTGGTCTGCCCCGCGCTGGCCAGCGCCTCGCGCCGCCCGCCCTGCTTGAGGACGATGTTCACCACGCCGGCGATGGCGTCGGAGCCGTACTGCGCCGCCGCGCCGTCGCGCAGGATCTCGATGCGCTCGATGGCGCTGGCGGGGATGGCGTTCAGGTCCACCGCCGTCGATCCGCGGCCCACCGTGCCGTTGACGTTCACCAGCGCGCTGTTGTGGCGGCGCTTGCCGTTCACCAGCACCAGCACCTGGTCCGGCGCCAGGCCGCGCAGGGTGGCGGGGCGCACGTGGTCGGTGCCGTCCGCCACGGTGGCGCGCGGAAAGTTGACGGAAGGCGCCAGGCGCTGGACGATCTGCGCGGTCTCGGTGAGTCCCGTCGCCTGGATGTCGGCGGCGGTCAGCACGTCCACCGGTACCGGCGCGTCCGTCACCGTCCGGTCGGGCCGGCGCGTCCCCACCGCCACCACCTCCTCCAGCAGCGCGGCGGACTCCGCCATCCCCACGTCCAGGTTCGTCGCCTGTCCCGCGACCAGCGTGACGGGCACGCGCAGCGTCACGTAGCCGAGCCGGGTAACCGTGAGGTCGTAGCTGCCGGCAGGCGCGCTGAGACGGTAGGTGCCGTCCTCGCCGGTGGTGGTGCTGGGGCCGCCGCTCAGCCGCAGCGTGGCGCCCGCCAGCGGCGAGTCGTCGCGCATGTCGTTCACGCGGCCGGTGAGGGTGCCGTTCTGCGCCGCCAGCGCGGGCGCGAACGCGGCGGCAAGGAGGAGCGCGCACGCGGCGAGCGCGCGGCGCAGCCGGTGGGTACGCGTGTGCGCCACCCGCGGACTGGGTTGGGTCATGGGATCGCGATTGCGTGCGGGTACACCGCCCGGCTCGGGGGCCGCGGCAGCGCGGCGCGGGCGGATGCTGCGGGTGGAGAGGAGATGATCGAACGTTTCGTAGGGATAGGAGCGGATCAGGAGCGCCGCAAGAGTTTTGTCAACTTCTTGCCCGCTAACGGTTGTCGATCTCCCACGGCAGAGAGGACGCGGAGATTCGATCCGTTCTCCGCGTCCTCTCTCTTGCCTCCGCGCTCCCGCACGAAAACGCCGGGCCGGAGACTCGGGGTGTGCGGGACTACGCGCCCACGCGCGAGAAATCCGCCCACGTCCGCGTGCGAAGGGACGGGGGATCGGCCGGTGGGGCGCGGCCGTCGCGTGCCCAGAGCGACAGGCCGGCCAGGGTGCCGCGCAGGTCGTCCAGCGCCTCCGAGCTCAGGCGGCGCTCGGCGGCGTAGCGCGCGACCAGCTGCGGCGTCACCGCGTCCAGCGGCACCGTGCCGAGGGTGGAGTGAAGCCACCCGGAGAGCCCGTCCAGCGCGTCCTCCTCCTGCCGGCGGCTCCTGGGCGTGGGACGTTCCGTGCGGTGCAGGTACCCCGCGACCGCCGCGTCGAAGGTCATCATCATGTTGCATCGTCCTCCGCGTGCTTCTCACCCTCGCATCGGGATGAGAAGCTGACGCGGTAGCCGCGAAGTCGTCACCGCCGTCCCGCCGCGGGAACGTAACAGGCCGGGCCGAACGTCTCACGGCTGTAACGGCGTGGTCCCGGGCCGGTGCGGATGTGGCGCATGTGCCTGCGGGCGCGTAGCTTGGCCGCTCACCCCGCAGCAACGCCGTTCCTGGACCATCGATGATCCGACGACTCACGACCGCGCTTCTCGCCGCGCTCCTCGTGGCGCCGGCCACCGCGCACGCGCAGCAGGCGGCGCAGCGGCCGACGCTGGTGGTGTTCATCACCGTGGACCAGCTGCGGCCGGACTACTTCGTCCGCTGGGACCGGCAGCTCACCGGCGGGCTGGGGCGCCTGTGGCGCGGCGGGGCGTTCTTCACCCGCGGCTTCCAGGACCACGGCGTCACGGAGACGGCGCCGGGGCACGCCAGCACGCTCTCCGGCCGCTTTCCCGCCAGTACGGGGATCGTGGGGAACGCGTACGGCGTGGCGGACGCGCAGACGCGGCTGGTGGACAGCCGCGGCTACGGCGCGTCGCCCTTCCGCTTTCGCGGCAGCACGCTCATCGACTGGATGCGCACGGCCGACGCGAACAGCCGCGCCCTCTCCCTCTCGCGCAAGGACCGGGGGGCCATCCTGCCGCTGGGGCGCGCGCACCAGCCGGCGTTCTGGTACGACGCGTGGCGGGGGATCTTCACCACCAGCACCTACTACGCGGACACCCTGCCCGACTGGATGAAGGCGTTCAACGCGCGCCGCATCCCGCACTCGATGGCGGGGCGGGTGTGGACGACGCTGCTGGAGCGCGGCGAGTACCCGGAGCCGGACACGGTGCGGTGGGAGAGCGCCAGCCCGTACGCGGGCGGCCGCCACGAGCCCGCGTTCCCGCACCCGGTCCCCGAGCACCCGGACTCCGCCGCGAAGTACTTCGCCGAGTTCCCCTTCATGGACCAGCTCACGGCGGACGCGGCCATCGCCGGGCTGCGGGCGATGGAGCTGGGGCGCGGGCCGTCGGTGGACCTGCTGGCGGTCTCGTTCTCCACCACGGACGCGGTGGGGCACCGCTACGGCCCGGACTCGCGCGAGCTGCACGACCAGGTGCTGCGGGTGGACCGCATCATCGGCGCGTTCATGGACTCCGTGTACGCGCAGGTGGACTCGTCGCGCGTGGTGTTCGCCCTCACGGCGGACCACGGCGTGGCCTCGTTCCCCGAGGTGGCGTTCGGCGACTCCGCGCACCGGTTCCACGTGAGCGTGGACACCATCGTCACGCGGCTGGGGGGGCGCCCCAGCTCCACGGGGGCCGGGGACGCGGGGATGGAGTGGGACGACGGGCTGCTCTTCGTCCGCCCCGAGCGCCTTCCCGCGGGGACGGACGCGGAGGCGCTGGTCGCGGAGTTCGTGCGGGCGGCGCGGCGGGTGCCGGGGGTGGTGCGGGTGGACCGGATGGCGGACCTGTGGGCGCTGGATTCCGCGGCGCTGGCGCGGGACCCCATCGCCCGGCGGTGGGTGCACATGATTCCGCCGGACCAGCCGATCCCGGTGGTGGTCACGCTCCGTCCCGGCGCCGTGTGGGGGCCGCGCAGCTACGCCATGCACGGCGCGCCGCACGACTACGATGCGGCGGTGCCCATCGCCTTCTACGGCGCGGGGATCCGGCCGGGGCGCCACGACGCGTTCGTCCGCGTGGTGGACATCGGCCCCGCGTCCTGATCACGAGCGGGATGCGGTCAGACGGCCGCACGATCAACGGCGCCGTCGACGTCTTCGACCCCGCCACCGGCGTGACCACGCAGGTCGCCTCTCGGGCCTTCGACCTGTACCCGAAGCAGTCGGTCCTGCCCGACGGCCGCGTGGTGGTCACCGGCCCCGACCCCCGCGACGCCCT
>DATAAG010000533.1:0-21732 GCA_036260235.1 Longimicrobium sp. | reverse complement strand
CGCGGAAGGTCGGAGAATCTGGAGAGTTTCACGAACCTGCCAGACGAGAGAAATGGACACGCCACTCAACAGCAAAGGAGACGTCATGGGATACTTCGGGAGCGGACAGCGCACGCGGGACCTGAGCACCGTCCACGTGCGCGCCCGAAAGGCCGTCGCACCCCTTGCCCGGCGGGCGGCGGTGGGGGATCTTTCGGCGCGCGACACCCCACCCCGGAATGCCGATGCCCGTCCGCTCCGACACCGTGGCAGTTGACCTTCGCTCCGACACCGTCACCCGGCCGACGCCGGAGATGCGGCGCGCCATCGCCGAGGCGGAGGTCGGGGACGCGGTGCTGGGGGACGATCCCACGGCGGCGGAACTGGAGCGGTACGGCGCGGACCTGCTGGGAAAGGAAGCGGCGCTGTTCTTTCCCAGCGGCATCATGGCCAACACGGCGGCGCTGCTGGTGCTGGGCCGGCCAGGCACGGAGGCCGTGATCGACGCCGGCGGGCACGTCCTGAACTACGAGGAAGGCGCCGCCGCGGCGTGGGGCGGCATCCAGATGCGCGCCGTGCAGACGTCCGACGGACTGCTGGCTCCCGAGCACCTGCTGGACGCCATCCGGCCCCCGTCGCCCTACCTGCCGCAGACGTCGCTGGTGTGCGTGGAGAACACGCACAACGGCGCGGGCGGAAAGGTGCTGCCGCTGGCGCAGCTGGAGCGGGTGGCGGCTCTGGCGCACGAGCGGGGCGTGGCGGTGCACCTGGACGGCGCGCGCCTTCCCAACGCCTCTGCCGCCTCCGGCGTTCCGATGGCGGAGTACGCCGCCTCGGCCGACACGGTGATGGTGGCCGTGTCCAAGGGGCTGGGCGCGCCCGTGGGCTCGCTGCTGGCCGGAAGCGCGGAGACCATGCAGCGG
Source organism: Longimicrobium sp. (assembly GCA_036260235.1). Taxonomy (GTDB): domain Bacteria; phylum Gemmatimonadota; class Gemmatimonadetes; order Longimicrobiales; family Longimicrobiaceae; genus Longimicrobium. The sequence continues at coordinate 20,830 of DATAAG010000533.1, read as the reverse complement.
GCCTGGCGCGTCAGGCGCCGGCTGGGCGGGGGAATGCGGCAGGCAGGAATCCTGGCCGCGGCGGCGCTGTACGCGCTGCACAACCACTTGCCGCTTCTGCAGCACGACCACCGCCGCGCGCGGGAGTTGGCCGCGCGTGCGGCGGGGGTGGAGGGGCTGGCGGTCGCGGCGCCGGAGACGAACATCGTGATGATCGACCTGGCGGAGCCGCGGCTGGAGCCCGGCGCATTGCTGGCTGCGCTGGAGCGGCGGGGCGTGCGCATGGCGCAGTTCGGCGCGCGGCGGCTGCGTGCGGTGACGCACCTGGACGTGGACGACGGCGGGATCGCACGGGCGGGAGACGCCCTCGCAGAGGCGGTGCGCGAGCTGCTGGGCTGAGCTCTCCCCGCCGGAGAAGTTTCGCAAAGAAAACCCTTGTGCGGCGGCGGGTGCCGCCGTAAACTTTCGCCTTATCTTCGGGAACGCGCCCGCGTCCGCGGGGTATCCATCCGCACGCCCGAAGGGGCTCGCCTACGCGCTTACCAGGGGGAACGAGAGATGGCAGCTGTGGAGATCGCGGCCGACAAGCAGAAGGCGCTGAACGTCGCCATCGGGCAGATCGAGAAGGCGTACGGAAAGGGCTCCATCATGCGCATGGGGATCAACGGGCCGCGGGTGGCCGTTTCGGCGATCCCCACCGGCGCCATCAACCTGGACGCGGCCATCGGCATCGGCGGCATCCCGCGCGGGCGCATCACCGAGATCTACGGGCCCGAGTCGTCCGGCAAGACGACGCTCTGCCTGCACGTGATCGCCAACTCGCAGAGGGCCGGCGGCGTTGCCGCGTTCATCGACGCGGAGCACGCGCTCGACATCGAGTACGCGCGCAAGCTGGGGGTGGACGTCGACAACCTGCTGGTGTCGCAGCCCGACACCGGCGAGCAGGCGCTGGAGATCGCCGAGGTGCTGGTGCGCTCGGGCGCCGTGGAGGTGGTGGTGATCGACTCGGTGGCGGCGCTGGTGCCGCGGGCGGAGATCGAGGGCGAGATGGGCGACAGCCACGTGGGGCTGCAGGCGCGGCTGATGAGCCAGGCGCTGCGCAAGCTGACCGGCGCCATCAACCGCTCGCAGACCACGGTGATCTTCACCAACCAGATCCGCGAGAAGATCGGCATCATGTTCGGCAACCCGGAGACCACGACGGGCGGTCGGGCGCTCAAGTTCTACGCGTCGCTGCGCATCGACATCCGGCGCATCGGCAGCATCAAGGACCGCGACGTGCTGGTGGGGAACAAGACCCGCGCCAAGATCGTGAAGAACAAGGTGGCGCCGCCGTTCAAGCAGGCGGACTTCGACATCATGTTCAACGTGGGGATCGACCACTACGGGATCATCGTGGACCTGGGCGTGGAGGCGGACGTCATCAACAAGTCCGGCGCCTGGTTCTCGTTCGGCGACGTGCGGCTGGGGCAGGGGCGCGAGAACGCCAAGGCGTTCCTGCAGGAGAACCCGGAGCTCGCCGCGCAGGTGGAGGCGCGGGTCAAGGAAGTGCTGGGGATGCGCGGCATCGCCGCCGCGACGGACGGCGATCTTTCCGACTGACCCTGCCGCGCCGCACGCAGAACGCAGGGCTCCTCCCGCTCCGGCGGGAGGAGCCTTTTTCGGGTACCAGCAAGACAGCCTCACACGGAGTCAGCAGAGTGAGCAGAGTTCATTGGAATCGCTCTCCTGCTGACTCTACTCTGCTGACGCCGCGTGAGGCGAACCAACCCCCGTATGCCGTTGACGCGCGGCGGGTGGTGCCTAGCTTGTGCGTCCGCAGCGGACGCCAGTGGTTTCCGGCACCGTGGTTGCACACGCCCGCGCACCGTTGGCGTACGACTGGATGGGCGGCTGCGGGACGGGGGCCGCCTGCGATCCCCGCACCGGCCAGACCGTGACACACGGTACGCATCCCGAGCCGACCGGCCGTTACTTCTACGTCCTTGCCCTGGCGGCGCTGGGCGTGGTGTACGGCGACATCGGCACCAGCCCGCTGTACGCCATCCGCGAGTCGCTGGGCGAGCACTACGGCCTTACGCCCACGCGCGGGAACGTGCTGGGCGTGCTGTCGCTCATCTTCTGGGCGCTCATCATCGTCATCTCCGTCAAGTACCTGACGTACGTGATGCGCGCCGACAACCGCGGCGAGGGGGGGATGATCGCCCTCACCGCGCTGGTGGCGCCGGCCCGGCGGATGCGCCCCGGGAGCCGCCGCTGGACGCTGGTGCTGATCGGGCTCTTCGGCGCGTCGCTGCTGTACGGCGACAGCATGATCACCCCCGCCATCTCGGTGCTGAGCGCGGTGGAGGGGCTCAAGGTGGCCACGCCGCTCTTCGAGCCGTACGTCATCCCCATCGTCATCGCCATCCTGGTGGCGCTGTTCGCGGTGCAGAGCCACGGGACGGCGGGGATCGGCAAGGTGTTCGGGCCGGTGACGCTGCTGTGGTTCACCACGCTCGGCGCGCTGGGGCTGTACCAGATCGTGCAGCGTCCGGCGGTGCTGCGGGCCATCAACCCGCTGTACGGCGCGCAGTTCTTCATCCAGAACGGCTGGCAGGGCTACCTGGTGCTGGGCTCGGTCTTCCTTGCCGTCACCGGCGGCGAGGCGCTGTACGCCGACATGGGCCACTTCGGCCGAAAGCCGATCCGTTTCACCTGGTTTACCGTCGTGCTGCCGGCGCTGCTGCTGAACTACTTCGGGCAGGGCGCGCTGATCCTGGGGCGGCCGGAGGCGATCGAGCACCCGTTCTTCCTGATGGCGCCGCAGTGGTTGCTCTACCCGCTGGTGGGGCTGGCGACCGCGGCGACCGTGATCGCGTCGCAGGCGGTGATCTCGGGCGCGTTCTCGCTCACGCGCCAGGCGGTGCAGCTGGGGTACCTGCCGCGGCTGCGCATCGAGCACACCTCGGAGCGGCAGATCGGGCAGATCTACATCCCGTCCGTCAACTGGCTGCTGATGTTCGCCTGCATCGGCCTGGTGCTGGGCTTTCGCACCTCCAGCAACCTGGCCGCGGCGTACGGCGTGGCGGTGACCACGGACATGGTGTTCACCACCATCCTGTTCGCCTTCGTGGCGCGCACCCGTTTCGGGTGGGCGGGGTGGAAGGTGGCAATGATGGCGGCCGGCTTCCTGGTGGTGGACCTGGCGTTCTGGGGGGCGAACATCGTCAAGATCCCCGACGGCGGCTGGTTCCCGCTGGTGATCGCCGGGGCGTTCTTCACGGCGATGACCACGTGGAAGATGGGGCGGCAGATCCTGGCGGACCGGCTGCAGGACCGCACGCTGCCGATCAGGCTCTTCCTCGCCGACCTGGAGGGGAACCGCTACACGCGGGTGGCAGGGACGGCGGTGTACATGTACGGCAACCCCGAGGGCACGCCGCCGGCGCTGCTGCACAACCTTATCCACAACAAGGTGCTGCACGAGCGGGTGGTGCTGCTGACGGTGGAGACGGAAGAGATCCCCACGGTGGACGACGACGAGCGGGTGGAGGTGAGTGAGCTGGGCCACGGCCTGTACCGCGTGGTGCTGCGCTACGGCTTCACCGACGATCCGGACATCCCGTCCGGGCTGGCGCTGGCGCGGGAGCAGGGGCTGGTGTTCAAGCCGATGGAGACGAGCTACTTCCTGGGGCGGGAGACGCTGATCGCCTCGAAGACGCCGGGGATGGCGATGTGGCGGGAGCAGATCTTCTCGCTGATGTCGCGCAACGCGCGGCCCGCCACGGCGTTCTTCGGGCTGCCGCCCAACCGGGTGGTGGAGCTGGGGGCGCAGATCGAGCTCTAGGGAACAGGGAACAGGGAACAGGGAACAGGGAATAGCCTGCAAGCGATTTCTGGCCTCGGCCGGCTGTAACCTGTCCCCCGTAACCTGTAACCTTTCTGTTCCGTGAGGGATCATCCGGCGGCCCACGGAGGTACTAGGCCAGCCTCATGTCACCCGACGGAACAGGAGAGCAGAGCGGTGTTCGAGCACGTGGAAGGGATTCGCAAGAAGGATCGGCGTGGCGCGCTGCCGGCGGCAGGCGCGGCGGCGGTCCTGCACGTCTTGCTGATCGCGCTGCTCGCGTGGGGCATCCGCAGCCGCGTGCTCCTGGCCGTGGAGCCTGCGGGCACGGGCCCGAACATCAACTTCCCGGAGGAAGGCGGCGGCGGGGGCGGCGGCGGGCAGGAGGTGGTGTCGTACGTGGAGGTGGCGGCGCCGGCGCCCGAAGAGACGGTTCTGGAGACGGTGCCGGAGGAGGACGAGCTGATCCCGCCCGAGCCGACGCCGGTACCGGAGCCGCCGAAGGAGGAGGCGCCCAGGGCGGAGACGCCGCAGGTCGCCCCGCCCACGCCCCCGGCCCCCAACCCGGGGCAGGGCGCCGGGACGGGCGGCGGCGAGGGTCCCGGGCAGGGCCCGGGCGAGGGCTCCGGGGTGGGCCCGGGCTCCGGGAGCGGCACGGGCGGCGGAGACGGGAGCGGCACCGGCTCCGGCCGCGGGCCGGGTGACGGCGGCGGCTCCGGCCGCGTGCGCATGCCGCAGACGGACGTGCTCTTCATCCCGCCCGACCGGCCGCGCGGGGTCGCCAGCCAGACGCTGACGATCACGCTGCGCGTGGACGTGCGGGGCCGGGTGCGGGAGGCGCGCCTGAACCCCAGCACCGGCAACCGCGGCTACGACGAGCGGGTGCGGCGCTGGGCGATGGAGCTGGTCTTCCGCCCCGCGGTGAACCTGGACACCAACCGGCCCGTCGAGGTGGACTACCCGATCACCGTCGACATCTGACCCGGGCCCGGGACCTGATCGACAGAAGAGCCCGCCGCAGCCTGATCGCTGCGGCGGGCTCGTTTCGGCGGCCCTGGCTGGCCCCGGCCAGGCGAAACCGCCACCGCTGCAACGACCACGCGCTGTCCGCCTTCGCGGACAAGACAACGGGTCTCGGTGATCGAGAGGAACCGGGCCTATTCCACCGCGTCGTCTGGAATGGCTTCGTCGATCACCTGGCGGATGACGTCGCCGTGGAAGCCGCGGCGGGTGAGGAAGCCGTGCAGGCGGCGGCGGGCGGCGGCGGTTTCCTCGCCGGGGCGCGGGCGCCACTTCGCGGCGGCGCGGCGGGCGAGCTCGGCTTCGTCCGTCTCCTCGTCCTCCAGCGCCTCGCGGATGGCGGCGTGGGCGGTCTGCTCGTCCACGCCCCTGGCGCGCAGCTCGCCGGCGATGCGGCGGGCGCCCTGCGGACGCAGGCGCACGCGGTCTCGCACCAGCGACTCCGCGAACGCCGCGTCGTCGATCATCCCCTGCTCCCGCAGCCGCGCGATCACCTCTTCGCCGATCTCCGCGCCGTACCCTTTCATCCGCAGTCGCCGGGCGAGCTCCGCCGCGCTGCGCGGGCGCACGGCCAGCAGGCGCAGCGCGGCCTGGCGCGCCTGCCATTCCAGGTCACGCCGCTCCAGCTCCGCCAGCTGCGCTTCGTCCACCGCCTGCCCCACGCGCAGCCGCCCCGCCTGCGCCACCTCGGCGGCGAGACCCATGCGGAACGCGCCGTCCACGAACACGCTCACGCGGTCGGGGTCGTGCTTCTGCGGCTGCAGGGCGGTGATTTTCATCGTGCAGGGTGCAGGGTGGCCGGATGGAAGAAGGGGACAGGTTACAGGGGACAGGTTACAGCCTGCAACGGCCGCGGGTGCCGCACGCCGTCGGCGCTGATCCCCTGTAACCTGTAACCTGTAACCTGTAACCTGTAACCTGCAACCTGTCCCCTGTCCCCTGTAACCTGCACTTGTCGCCACCCCACTCTGCGGCTTATGCTAGGCCGAATCCATCCCCCGAAACGCGATCGAGACCGTTGCCCCACGCCTGGCCCCAGAGCATCGCGCCGGATGCGCGCGCGGCGGAGTTCCGCGCGCTGCGCGAGCGCGAGTTTCCCCTGCTCGGCGACGCCCCGTACCTGAACGCGGCGTCCGCGGGGCCGCTGCCGGAGCGCGCGCGCGCCGCCATGGACGCGTACAACCGGCGCCGCGGGGCCGTCCACGCCATGCGCGGCGACGACTTCGAGCCGGTCCTGGTCCGCTGCCGCCGCGCCGCCGCCCGCCTGATCGGCGCGGGCGAGGACGAGATCGCGCTGGTCCCCAACACCAGCTTCGGCATCAACCTGGCCGCGCAGTGCCTGCCGCTGGCTCGGGGACGCCGCATCGTCCTGAGCGACCGCGAGTTCCCGGCGAACGTCTATCCCTGGATGGCGCTGCAGCGGCTGCGCGGCGCGCGCGTGGACGTGCTGCCGGCCGACCCCCGCGGCAACCCGGACGAGGCGCGGATGCTGGAGGAGCTGGCGCGGGGCGACGTGGGCATCCTGGCCGTCTCCGCGGTGCAGTTCACCAGCGGCTGGGTGGCGGACCTGGAGCGGCTCGGACGCGCCTGCCGCGAGCACGGCGCCTGGCTGGTGGTGGACGCCATCCAGGCGCTGGGGCAGCTGCCGCTGGACGTGTGCGCCAGCGGCATCGACGTGCTGGCGACGGCGGGGCACAAGTGGCTGTGCGGCCCGTTCGGCACCGGGTTCGCGTACGTGCGGCGCGAGCTGGTCCAGCGGATGGAGCCGCGGGTGGTGGGGTGGACGTCGATGCGGGCGTCCGCGGAGCTGGAGCGGGTGCTGGACTACGAGTACGCCTGGATCGACGGCGCGCGGCGGTTCGAGGTGGGGACGCCGCCGTGGCAGGACTTCGCCGGCCTGGCGGAATCGCTGGAATTGCTGATGGAGGCCGATCCGGCGCGCATCCGCGGGCACGTCCTCGCCCTGCTGGATCCGCTGGCGGCGTGGCTGGAGGAGCGCGGGGTGGAGGTCACCAGTGATCCGCGGCAGGAGCGCCGGTCGGGGATCTTCGCCTTCCGCCCGGCGGACGCGGCGGGGACGCACCGGGCGCTGGCGCGGGCGGGAGTGGGATGCGTGCTGCGGGAGGGCGCGGTGCGCCTGTCGCCGCACCTGTACAATCAGCCGCAGGACGTGGAGAGGGTGATGGACGTGCTGGACGGGGTGCTTCCCAGGTGAGGGGCGCGGCGGAAGAGGTGAGGGTGGTGGTGGAGGAGGTGCGCGACCGGTTCGCGCCCGACCCGCGGCTGGCCGTCTTCGAGGTGGACGTGGAGGTCCGCGGCGACTCGCTGACGCTGGTGGGCGCCACCTCCGAGCCCGCGGCCGCGCAGGAGCTGCACCGCCGCATCGCGACGCTCACCGCGTGGGGCGCGGTGGTGGACCGCGTGCAGCTGCTTCCGGAGGCGGAGGCCGACGAGCGGGTGCACGCCGTCGTCAGCGCGGCCGTGGCGCCCATGCTCGCCGGGCCCAGGGTGCAGGCCACGCAGGTGTCGCAGGCGGTGCTGGGAAGCCGGCTGCTGGTCTTTCGCCGCGAGGGGCGCTGGCTGCAGTGCCGCGGATCGGACGGCTACATCGGCTGGATCCACGCGGGGTACCTGGCGCTGATGGACGAGCAGCGGGCCCGCGCCTGGGAGCTGGGCAGCGACGGCGACGTGTGGATCTCGCTGGGCGCGGAGGTGGCGCTGGACAGCGGCGAGGTGATGGTGCGCCTGCCCTGGGGCGCCCGCGTGGTGCGCGAGGCCGACGGCGTGGTGCGGCTGCCGGACGGCCGCACCGGCACCGGCCGGGGGGAGATGGTGCCGCTGGGCGCGCGCGGGCTGGGCTTTCCCGCGGAGGGCGCGGCGGTGTGCGAGAGCGCGATTCGCTGGCTGGGCGTCCCCTACCTCTGGGGCGGCGTGACGATGGGCGGGGTGGACTGCTCGGGGTTCGTGCAGGCGCTCTACCGCATGCACGGCTGCGTCATCCCCCGCGACAGCGACCAGCAGTCCCGCGCGGGCGAGCCGGTGGAGTGCGGCGAGGACTTCTGCGACCTGAGGCCGGGCGACCTGCTGTACTTCGCGGAGGAGCCCGGCCGCTGCTCGCACGTGGCGATGTCCACGGGCGGATCGGAGATCATCCACGCCTCGCTGGGCAACGGCGGCGTGTGGCGCAACGACATGGCCGGGCGCCGCGCCTACGAGCGGGAACTGCGGCGCATGTTCCTGTGGGCGCGCCGCGTGGTGAGCCCGGCGGCCGTCCCCGCGACGGCCGCCGCCACCGTGGAAGAGGTGGGATGATGCGGATGCGCGCCATCCTCCACCGTCTTGCCGCGCTCGCCGCCCTCCCCGCCGTAGGCGGCTGCACGCCGGGGGATGCCGGTGGATCGGGACGCGCGCTCCCCGCGGGATGGGAGCGGACGGAGGTCCTGGGGCTGACGCTCGCCGCGCCGGGCAGGTTCGGCCTGCGGACGATCGAGCTTCCGAAGGACGTGGAAGCCACCCTGGAGGAGATGCAGAGCTACAGCGTGCGCACCGACTCTCTGGAGGTGGCGGTGACGCGGGGGACGTACCTCGAGGGCCTGCCGGTGGAGCTGATGGGCTCCGCGCGCGGCGCGGTGGAGGCGCTGCGCAGCCATCCGGGCGTGAGCGACATGACGTACTCGCACGCGCAGACGGAGGTGTCGGGGGTGCCGGCGGTGCGCACGGCGTGGCAGAACCGGTTCGGCGGCCATCACCTGCAGGGGGAGATCCTGACGATCCTGCTGGGACGGGTGCTCTGGCAGGTGGAGGTCACCGGCGGCGCGGGCGAGACGACCTCCGAGGCCGCGTCCACCGTGCTGGAGTCGGTGCGGATCGCGCCCCGGTAGGCTGCCGCGGCGGCATGACGGCGGACGCCGCCCGGGCGGCGGGCGGCGTGGAGGAAGGCGGCGGAGCTCCGCGCGCGGCTCGCTCAGCGAAGGATCAGCATCTCCACCAGGAACCAGCCGAACAGAATGCCGGCAGCCGCGCCCAGGGCGACCGCCGTCCACATCCGAAATCTGGCCCTCCAGGGCTTCCGCGCCACGTATGGACTGCCTCCGCTTCCGGTTCCGGGGGGTGTGCCGCGCGCGGCCGGTTGCGAATGGCGTGCCGACCCGCGCTGGCCGTCACGTTGCGGCGGCGCGGCGGCGCGCGCAAGGCGGTGCGCGTGATCGTGGGGATCGGCGTGGACCTGGTCTCCCTCCCCCGCTTCGCGGAGCTGATGGAGCGGCGCGGGGACGCGGCCGTCAGCCGCTTCTACACGCCGGCGGAGGCGGAGCGCTGCCGGCGGTCGAAGAGCGCGCTGGAGTCGTTCGCGGCGCGGTTCGCGGCCAAGGAGGCGTTCTTCAAGGCGCTGGGGACGGGGTGGGGGCTGGGCGGGCGCTGGACGGAGGTGGAGGTGGTCTCCGCGCCCTCCGGCGCCCCGTCGCTGGTCCTCTCCGGCCGCGCCGCCGAGGCTGCCGCCGAGCGGGGCGTGTCCCGCATCCACCTCTCCCTGACCCACACCCACGACACCGCCGCAGCGTTCGTGGTGCTGGAGGCGTAGGCGAGCATGGTCGAGGGCGAGGTTTCGACATGGTGGTCGGCTCCACGCCCGGCGGTTGATGCCGATTGCCGATCTCATCAGGTAATCGTGCAGTCCGCCTCCAAGAGCGAATGAATATGAATTCGCCCCTGGAATGTCGCGATGTCCGCCTGCGCGGACGGGGCCCTCACCCGGCTCGCCAGGGCTCGCCACCCTCTCCCACAAACTGCGTGGGAGAGGGTGTAAACTTCAGGCGAAGTGCTTGCACCCCGACAGACGCAGTTGAAGCCCCGCGCAGTTTGCGGGGCTTTCCGCTGTTGTTGCGGCGGCTTCAGCCGCTCCGCCGCGGGGCTCGCCGGCGCGTGCCGTTGCAGGCTATTCCCTGTTCCCTATTCCCTATTCCCTGGCCTTCACGCTACTTTCCCGCGCGTTTCAACGCCCGTTCACTCCGTTTGCACGCGTGGGATCGTCTTCTTGACCACGGCCCTGTGGTACGCCCTGGCGGCGGCCGCCGCCAACCTGTTGGGCGGGTTCGTCATCACCGCCGCGTCGCCCACCGGCCGGGCGACGCAGCGGCTGCTGATCGCCTTTGGCGCGGGGTTCATGATCGCCACCGCGCTGGTGGGGATGATCCCGCACGCGGTGGAGGCGGGCGAGGCGGCGGCGGTGGGCGTGCTGATCGGCTACCTGCTGGTGCACCTGACGCAGCACGTCCTCATCCGCCACTTCCACTTCGGCGAGGAGACGCACCACGACGAGATGGTGAGCCGCTGGGTGGGCATCACCGCGCTCCTGGGGCTGCTGCTGCACACCTTCTTCGACGGCGTGGCCATCGCCAGCGGCTTTCACGTGGGGGAGTGGCTGGGGGTGCTGGTGTTCATGGCCATCCTGCTGCACAAGGTGCCGGAAGGCGTCACGGTGGCGTCCATCATGCTCGCCAGCGGCAACTCCGCCGCGCGGGCCATCGGCGCCGTGGCGCTGCTGGGGCTTTCCACCGTGCTGGGCGTGGTGCTGACCGAATACGTGCGCGTGCTGGAGAGCACCGGGCTGGCGCTGAGCGCCGGGGTGACGCTCTACGTGGGTGCCAGCAACCTGGTCCCCGAGGTGCAGAAGAAGCGCAGCCTCCCCACGGCGCTGGCGGTGTTCCTGGGCGCGGGGCTCTTCTACGCCACCTACGTGCTGGTGCGAGGATACTTCGAGCATTGAGCGACCTGTCCCTCTTCGGCGACGCCGAGCCGCCCGCCCCCGCGGGCCGGACGGAATCTGCCCCGCCCGCGCCCCCTCCCGACGCGCCGCTGGCGGAGCGGATGCGCCCGCGCACGCTGGACGAGATCGTGGGCCAGCAGCACGTGGCCGGCCCGGAAGGGACGCTGCGCAAGCTGCTGGCGGCCGGCCACCTCCCCAACCTCATCCTCCACGGCCCCCCGGGGAGCGGAAAGACCACGCTGGGGCGGGTGATCGCGTCGGAGAGCGGGCTGGCGTTCGTGCCGTTCAACGCGGTGAGCGAGGGGGTGCCGCGGCTGCGCGAGGTGGTGAAGGAGGCGGAGACGCGGCGGAAGGCCGGACGGGGGACGCTGCTGTTCATCGACGAGATCCACCGGCTGAACAAGGGGCAGCAGGACTTCCTGCTCCCCTGGATCGAGTCCGGGCTGATGACGCTGGTGGGCGCGACGACCGAGCACCCGGGGTTCGAGATCAACCCCGCCGTGCTCTCCCGCTCGCGGGTGATCGTGCTGGAGCCGCTGAGCGAGGACGACGTGCGGGCCGTCGTCCGCCGGGCGCTGGCGGACGCGGAGCGGGGGCTGGGCGCGTCGGGCGTCTCCATCGACGACGAGGCGGAGGACGTGCTGGTGCGCAACACCGGCGGCGACGCGCGGCAGGCGCTCACGGGGCTGGAGATCGCGGCGCGGCTGGTGGGCGCGGGCGGGCGCATCACCGTGGGCGAGGCGCGCGAGGCGCTGCAGCAGCCCACGGCGCGCTACGACACCTCGCTGATGTACGAGATGCTCTCCGCGTTCCACAAGTCGCTGCGCGCCAGCTCCGGCAGCGGCGCGCTGTACTGGGCGATGCGGATGATCCAGTCGGGCGAGGACCCCAAGACGGTCTTTCGCCGGCTGATCGCGGCGGCGTACGAGGACGTGGGGCTGGCGGACCCGCAGGCGGGGATCGTGAGCGTGAACGCCATGCTGGCGTTCGAGCGGCTGGGGCTGCCCGAGGGGCTGCTGCCGCTGTACAACGCCATCCTGTACGTGGCCAACGCGCCGAAGTCGAACCGGGCGTACCTGGCCGGCGGCGCCGCGGCACAGGCCGCGCGCGACAACCCGGAGCTGCCGGTGCCGCTGCACCTGCGGAATCCGACGACGTCGCTGATGAAGGAGTGGGGCTTCGGGGAGGGGTACAGGTACGCCCACGACTACGAGGGCGGCTTCACGGAGATGCAGACCCTCCCCGACGCGCTGAAGGACGAGCGCTTCTACGATCCGACCGACCGCGGCTTCGAAGCCCGCATCGCCGCCCGCATGCGCGAGCGGGGCGAGCTGGAATAGGCGGGCTCGCGTCAGGGTCTGTAGGGCGTGAATCGCGCCGTCGGCCTCTCCGCGACGAGCCACGTGTATGCGGCCGGCATAACCTCATCCAGAAGCGCGTTCAGATTGGCGATCTGCTCAGGCGTGGGCGAGCCGGGTTCGTACGCGGATACCTTTCGCATTCTGCGGATCTGATTGGTGCGGATGTCGATCTCATCCAAGCCCTCGATCCCCAGTGCTTCCACGGCATAAAACGTAAGTGGCGTGATGTCCCTGCGCGCCGCGCGTCCGATACCCGGCGCATGCAAGCACGGCCGTTCCCATCTGCAGCAACGCCTGGTATCCCAGGACGTACTGGTTGTCTGGAGACGCGGTGCCGTGCCGGGCATCACGCGCGGATGCCACGGCTTTCTGCCACAGCGAGGCGATATCCGCGTCCGGGCTCGCCAACTCGTCCAGGCGGCGGCTATCCAGGAGCTGCTGAATGCGCGCTGGCGTGCTCACGAGGGCCCCATCGTTCTCCGAACGTCAGCTTCGCTCCCCTTCAGCCACACCTTCGGCCCGCGGAAGACGTCGCGGATGAACGAGCTGCCCGATTCGATCCGTCGGGTGATTTCGTCACGGGTCATCTGAACCACACTGACTTCCCGACCCAGGAATATTTCCGCGTCGATCGTCCGGCGCGCGCACTGCCTTTCGGGCACGCCATCGTCGACGATGAACACATCGACATCACTGTCCTCGCGCGTGTCGCCGCGGGCGAAAGAGCCGAAGACGAACGCGGCGGCAATGCCGGGAACGTCGGCCAGTGCGTTGCGGACAACGTCCACCGGGTCGGCAAGCTCACGGATGAGGGCTCGCATCGCACGCCAGCGCGGGCTGCTCTCGATGAGTTCGTAGCGGACCAGCCGCCCTTCGCGGCGGCGCCGCACGATGCCGAGCGACTCCAGCCGCGCAAGCTCCGTCTGCAGCGAGCGCGGTGTGAGGCCGGTGCGGCGCGCGATCTCGCGGCCGTACGGCGCGTCCTCCGGATGCACGGCGAAGTCGATGACCACGCGCGCCATCGCGCCCGACGCGAGCGCGGTTGAAAGCGCGTCCGTTCGCTTGGGACTGCGGATGCGCGGGCGCGTCTGATTTCGGATCGGATGGATTTCCTGGCTGATGTTCATGCACGAAATTTGGGTGCATCGTGAGGAGGACGCAAGCCCGGCGTTGCAGCACTCTCCTACCGCTCTCATATTCCGCGCCCCGGCTGACCCGCATCGTACCGGTTGCCTGCGAAGGACCGTGACCCCGAACCCCCTGCGTCTCCTCCTCTCGCTCGAGACCCGGCGCGCCGCCGACCCGATCCGCAATCCCAGCGCGGGGACGTGGATCAGCGTGGGGGTGCCGGCGGTGCTGGGGGTCGCGGCGCTCTGGCTGGGGGCGGATTCGGTGCGGCCGGACCTTCGCGGCGGCGATGGAGCCATCACGCTCGGCCTCATGGTGTCGGCGCCGGTCGCGTTCTGGGCGTATCCCATCCTCTTTCGCCCCGCGGACGATGCGCTGCTGCGGCGGCTCGGGATCCCGGCGCGCGCGTCGTACTGGCTGCGCGCCATGCGGCTGGCGGCGCTCGCGCTGCTCATCCTGGTCCTGCTGATGATCCCTTACGCCGCGACGGGCACCCTCGGGCCGCTGCCGCTGGCCGTGGCGGCGACGGCGGGGTTGATGGCGTGGGGGACGTCGCTCTCGTCGCTTTCCGGCGCCGCGGAGACGATCGCGAACCCCGGCCGCCGGCTGGAGCTGACGTCGATGATGATGGGGCCGGATGCGGAGCTCGTCCGCGCCGGACCGCTGGTGTGGGCGCCGCTGCCGCCGGTGATCTTCGGCGCGTTCGCCGCGCGCATCGCGCTGGTCGGCGTGCTGCCGCCGGCGGCGTGGCTCGCGGCGTTCGCCGGGCTGGCGGCCGTGCTGGCGCTCCGCGGCGCGGGGCGGTTCGAGCGGGCGGCGCCGCGGTTCCTGCCGCAGGCCGCGGAGATGGCGTACGCACCCGCGCCGGAGACGGGGGATGCGGGGCTCGTGATCGGCCGGGGGCTGGCGCGGGTGCTGCCCCCCCGCGCCGGCGCCGTCCGCGCGCGGGACGCGGCGGTGGTGGCGCGCCGATTCCGCTGGGCGGGGCGCATCGTGTGGCCGGTGTCGGTGGTGTGCGTGCTCGCCATCCTGCGCGCGGGCGAGCGGCCGGCGGTGCAGGGGTGGGTGGCGGCCGCGGGCGCGCTGGTGCTGGGGATGCAGGCCGCCGCCATCATCGGCCTGGGGCGGCTGGAGCGCGGCGGCCGCCGCTGGCTGGACCGCGCCGCCGGCCTCGCGACCGCGGACCGGCTGCTGGGGCGGTGGGCGGCGGCGTTCGGGATGGCGCTGGCGCTGGTGATCCCCGTCGGCATCACCTGGGCGATGATCCTGCCCGGCTCCGGCGCGTGGACGTGGGTGGCCGCCGCGGCCGCCAGCGCGCTGGTCGCCTCCGCCGCGTCCCTGGCCGCCGCGGGGCGATGACCATGCCGGCCGGCGATGCGCCGCCGCTGGCGGTGGAAGGGCTGCGGAAGGCGTACCGCCGCGGCGTGGTGCTGGACGGCGTCTCGTTCACGCTGCGGCCGGGGGAGGCGGTGGCGCTGCTGGGCGGGAACGGGGCGGGAAAGAGCACGCTGCTGGGGTGCGTGACCGGCGACCGGCTGCCCGACAGGGGCGAGGTGCGGCTCTGCGGGCACGATCCCTTCAAGGACCCGACCGCGGCGGCGGGGTGTATCGGCTTCGTCCCCGAGCAGCCGTTCCTGTACGGCGAGCTGACCGTCGGCGAGCTCCTGCAGTTCGTCGCGGCGGCGCGGCGGATGGACGCGTCCGCCGCCCGCGCGGAGTGCGGGCGGCTGCTGGGGATGCTGGGGCTGGCGGGCGCGGAGGGCACGCTCTGCCGCGAGCTGTCGCAGGGGATGGGGCGCAAGACGGCCATCATCGCCGCGCTGCTGCACCGCCCGCGCGCCATCCTGCTGGACGAGGCGCTCAACGGGCTGGACCGCCCGTCCGCGGAGCGGCTGCTTGCGGAGCTGGACGCGCGGCGAGCGGAGGGCGCCGCGGTGCTGATCAGCAGCCACGACCTGGAGCTCGTGGCGGAATGGTGTTCGCGCGGGCTGCTGCTGCGCGGCGGCGGTTGGTGGGCGATGCTGGAGGGGGCGGAGTGGGAGGCGTGGCGGCGGGCGCCGTCGCTGGAGGCGGGGTCCGCGACCAGCGATTGAAATCGCCGCAACAACGACACGCTGTCCGCCTTCGCGGACACGGTGGCCGCGAGATCCCGGCCCGGCGACGGGTCGCCAGGTACGGACGGTAGATTCCTCGGTCGGCGCCACGGATTTCCGGGAGGGGTCGGTATGGCGAGGCGCCTCCCTCGGAACGACGGACTGGGGGACCGCGCAAAGATGCTCGTTCGTGGAGTCCGCGCAGGCGGACTTTGTGCCGTTCCAGCAGCGGTTTCAACCGCCCGGCGCGAGGCCGGACGGGCGCACGGAGCGCCGGATGCGACCGGGGTTGCGTGAGGGATGCGCGCCCGCAGGGCCAGGAACACGGCGCGAATGCAGGAAACCCCGGAAACGCGCCGGGGCTGGTGAGCGCCGGGGGCCTGGCGCCGTTGGCAACGGTCGTATCGTTGCCTACGGCGCGCGCAGCCCGACCCGGAGCGAAGCGGAGGGGCACGCCCAAACACGCAGTTCGCAGTTGACGATGGTTCCGCACCAGAAGGAGCGAGGGAAATGCTGAAACGTACGACGATGCTGGCCGCCATGGCCGTGCTCACGCTGGCGTCCGCCTGCACCGGCTTCCGCAAGCCCACCGTCGAGATGGAGGGCATCGAGATCGGCAGCGTGGGGCTGAGCGGCGGGACCATCCTGGTGAACGTGCGCGTGGAGAACCCGAACCCCGTCGGGTTCCGCGCGGAGAACGTGAACTACGAAGTGTTCCTGCGCACGCCGCGCGACTCCACCGACGAGCAGGGATGGGAGCGGCTGACCCGCGGCACCTACGAGGAGGACATCCTGATCCGCGCCCGCGAAACGCGCACCGTCCAGATCCCGGTGGAGTTCACCCTGTCGGACCTGGGCCCGGTGGCCCGGTCGGTCCTGCGCACGGGGCGCTTCAACTACCGCGTCACCGGCGACGTGCGGGTGCGCGCGGCGGGCTCCACCCGCACCGTCCCCTTCCGCAAGACGGGGTCGATGTCGCTGTCGCTGTTCGGGGGCAGATGACCATCGTCCGGCTGCAGAACGCGGGCAAGCAGTACGGCGACCGCTGGATCTTCCGCAACGTCTCGTTCACCGTGGGCGCGCGGGAGCGGTGGGGGATCGTCGGGCGCAACGGGGTGGGCAAGACCACGCTCTTCCGCGCCATCACCGGCGAGGACGAGCCGACGGAGGGCGAGGTGTGGCGCCACCCGGGGCTGCGCTTCACCCTGCTGCGCCAGAACCGCGGCGAGCAGAGCGCGGCCACCGTGCACGAGGCCGCGCTGGAGCCGTTCGCCGACCTGGTGGCGATGGAGGAGCGGATCAACCGCGACCTGCAGGAGCTGGGGACCGTCAAGGATCCCCGCGAGGCCGCGCGGCTGATGAAGTCGTACGACAGGCACTCCGAGGAATTCCGGCGCCGCGGCGGCTACGAGATGCGCTCCCGCGCCGACGCCACGCTCGAGGGCCTGGGCTTTCCGCAGGAGACGTGGGAGAAGCCGATCCGCGCCCTCTCCGGCGGAGAGCTGGGACGCCTCCGCCTGGCGCAGACGCTGCTGGCCCAGCCCGACGTGCTGCTGCTGGACGAGCCCACCAACCACCTGGACCTGCGCTCCACGGAGTGGCTGGAGGAGTTCCTGCGCGGCTACCCGGGGACGGTGCTGGTCGTGAGCCACGACCGCGTGTTCCTGGAGCGGCTGGCGGACCACGTGCTGCACCTGGAGGAGGGGACGGCGTACGCCTACACGGGCGGCTACGAGCGCTTCCTGGAGCAGCGCGAGGCCCGGTGCGAGCTGCAGCGCAGGCAGTACGAGCAGCAGCAGGCGTACATCGCCCGCACGGAAGACTTCATCCGCCGCAACCTGGCGGGGCAGAAGACGAAGCAGGCGAAGAGCCGCCGCACCCTGCTCAACCGCCTGGACCGCATCGCCGCCGTCGGCGGCGACAAAAAGGCGATGGGGCTGCGCTTCGCTTCCGGCGGGCGCAGCGGGGGCGTGGTGATGCGGGTGGACGGCGTGCAGTGCGCGTACGGCGACCGCGTCCTCTTCGCCCCGTTCTCGGCGGAGGTGTCGCGGAGCGAGCGGATCGCCATCGTGGGCCCCAACGGGTGCGGCAAGTCCACGCTGATGCGGGTGCTGGCCGGCGTGGCGCAGCCGCAGCGCGGGTCGGTGACGATGGGGACCGGCGTGCGCACGGCGTACTACCGGCAGGACTTCACGCACCTGGACCCGGAGAAGAAGATCCGCGAAGAGGTGGCGGAGGCGGCGCCGTCGCTCACCTTTGCCGAACTGCGCAACCACCTGGGCCGCTTCCTCTTCTCCGGCGACGAGCAGGAGGCGCGCGTGGGCGACCTCTCCGGCGGCGAGCAGGCGCGCGTGGCGCTGGCCAGGATCACGCTGCAGAAGGCCAACCTGCTGCTGCTGGACGAGCCGACGAACCACCTGGACATCGAGAGCCGCGAGGTGCTGGAGGAGGCGCTGGACGGGTACGACGGCACGGTGATCCTCATCTCCCACGACCGGGCGGTCCTTTCCGCCGTCGCCACGCGGGTGTGGGCGTACGAGGACGGCCGGTTCGTGGACTACCCCGGCGGCTTCGACGAGTGGCTGGACTGGAGCGCGCGCCGCAAGGCCGAGTCCGCCGCCACCGCCGTCCTCGCCCGCGCCGCGGAGCCCAGGGCCGGCACGCAGCCGTCGTCGGCGAGCACGGCGCGGGCGACGACGCTGTCCAAGAACGAGATCCGCCGCCGGGAGCGCGAGCAGCAGGAGCTGGAGCGTCGAATCGAGCAGATCGAGACGCGCATCGCGGAGATCGAGGCCGCGCTGGCCGACCCCGCGCTCTATGCCTCCGGTGCGGACCCCGCCCGCCCCGCCGCCCTCGCCGCCGAGCGCGACCAGCTCACCGCCGAGCTCGCCGACTCCTACGCCGCCTGGGAGAGGGTGGGCGAGGAGCTTGCGGGCGTGTAGATTGTGGGGGTGACGCTCTGGACAGGAGGCACGATGACTACGGTCACGTTCCCGACGGACCTGCTTTTCTCCACCAACATGACGCAGCAGGAGCTCGCCACGGAGTTGGCGGTGGCCCTGTATCAGCGCGAAAAGCTCGGCCTGGCGCAGGCCGCGGATCTCGCTGGCATGCGGAGAATGCAGTTTCAGCACTTGCTCGCGAGCCGTGACATCCCGTTGAACCTGGATGTGGCGGACCTCGAGAAGGACATCGCGAACCTGAGGGCCCTCGGCCGGTTGTGATCGTCGTCAGCGACTCGTCGCCGCTGATTGCGCTCGCCTCGGTGGGGCACCTGGAGTTGCTGCAGACGCTGTATGGACGGATCGTAATCCCGTAAGCCGTGCGAGACGAGGTCCTGGGAGACATCGGCCGTCCGGGTGCGCGGGAGAAGGCGGTCCTGGTGGGGGGCGCCGCCCAAGTCGCAGCCGGCCGAGGTCACGGAGGAGCACCTGCAGGAGCTGGAGCGCCTGGCCGACACGGCGGGGGTGGAGGTGCTGGACAGCTTCGTCCAGCGCCTGTCGTTGATCGCAGTCGCGGCCGTCGGACATCTTGAAGTGCTGCGGGGCCTGCACGGCGAGGTGATCGTGCCTCAGGCCGTCTGGGGCGAGGTCACAAAGCCGCATCGGCCGGTCGTGATCGTCGTCAGCGCTCTACTCTCCGGACAACGATGGAGTTGAGAGGATGAACGTCAGCATCGAGCTGGACCGCGAAGTCGACGGACGCTGGATCGCAGAGGTGCCGGCGCTTCCGGGAGTGATCGTCTATGGGAGCACGCGCTCGGAGGCGATTGCAAAAGCAAAAGCCCTCGCTTTGCACGTGATCGCCGATCGGATCGAGCACGGTGAAGAGACGGGGGACTTGGTGAGTCTCACGTTCGCCGCGGCATGAGTGAGTGGCCATCCGCAAGGCGAAGCGTGTTCTTGCTGCATTGCTGCGGATCGGATGGTCAATCGAGAGAGAACGAGGCTCCCATCGCACGCTCTCACGGCCGGGTGGCAGAATTACGTCTTCGCCCACCATGACGGCGAGGAACTCGGGCCACGCATCCTGGCCAAGATCGGAAAGCACACGGGGCTCAGTCCCGACGACCTGTAGACCTGACGAGAGGATCCTATCAGCACGCGAGAACTGATCGAGCTGGAGGCGCCGCGGGAGAAGGCGGTCCTGGTGGGCGCGCCGCCCAAGTCGCAGCCGGCGGAGGTCACCGAGGAGCACCTGCAGGAGCTGGAGCGCCTGGCCGACACGGCGGGGGTGGAGGTGCTGGACAGCTTCGTCCAGCGCCTGGACCACCCGCACCCCAAGTTCTTCATCGGCGAGGGGAAGGCGGAGGAGCTCAAGCACTTCGTCGAGGCGGAGGGCGCCACGCTCATCCTGTTCGACGACGAGCTTTCGCCGGCGCAGGGGCGCAACCTGGAGCGCATCGTGGGCACGCGCATCATGGACCGCGCGGAGCTCATCCTGGACATCTTCGCCACGCGCGCGCGCACCAGCGAGGCCCGCGCGCAGGTGGAGCTGGCGCAGCTGCAGTACATGCGGCCGCGCCTGACGCGCATGTGGACCCACCTGTCCCGCAGCCGCAGCGGCCCCGGCATGCGCGGTCCCGGCGAGACGCAGCTGGAGACGGACCGCCGCCTCATCGACCACCGCATCACCCGCCTCAAGGACGAGCTGGAGCGGGTGGCCCGGCAGCGCCAGACGCAGCGCAAGGGGCGCGAGGGGCAGATGCGCGCCTCGCTGGTGGGCTACACCAACGCGGGCAAGTCGTCCATCCTGCGCAAGCTGAGCGGGACGGAGGTGTTCGTGGAGGACCGGCTGTTCGCCACGCTGGACCCCACCACGCGCGCCATCGACGTGGGCGAGGGCGCGGAGGTGCTGCTGACGGACACCGTGGGCTTCATCCGCAAGCTGCCGCACCACCTGGTGGCCAGCTTTCGCGCCACGCTGGAAGAGGCGGCGGAGGCGGACCTGCTGCTGCACACCATCGACGCCTCGCACCACGCGTGGGAGGAGCAGATGGAGGTGGTGCGCGAGGTGCTGGCGGACCTGAAGCTGCGGGAGCGGCCCACGGTGCTCGTCTTCAACAAGACGGACCGGCTGACGCACGACGAGGAGCAGGCGCTGCGCGAGCGCACCTTCCCGGAGCCGGCGATCTTCGTCAACACGGTGGAGGAGGGCGGGCTGGAGCCGCTGCGCGCGCTGCTGCACGACGAGGTGCGCAAGCTGCGCCCGGACGTGGAGCTCACGCTGTCGTCTGCGGAGGGGGGGCTGCTGGCGGAGATCTACCGCGAGGGCGAGGTGCTGGAGCGCGAGGACCGCGGCGCGGAGATCCACCTGCGCGCCCGCCTTCCCAACGCCGCGCTGGGCCGGCTGCGCAGCCGCGGCGTGAAGGTCTACGGCGGGTGATCGACCGGCGGCACCAGCGGCCGTGCGTCTGGACGGCCGGCCGGGCGAGTTCGGGACGGGCGCCCGGGAGCGAATGATGCCGATCGCGGATGTGGTCGGGGAAGTCGTGCGGTCCGGCTCCCGGAGCGAATGATGCTCTTTGCTTCTCTGATCCGGTAATCCGCTCGAGGATCCCCGGTGCTGGCGGTCCGGTGTTGTCCGCGAAGGCGGACAGCGTGTAGTCGTTGCGGCGACTTTAGTCGCTGGACGGCGGTCGCGACGGGGCTTGGTT
>DATAAG010000532.1:0-9352 GCA_036260235.1 Longimicrobium sp. | reverse complement strand
TGGGACCAGCATCCTGCCGCCCGCTGAGGGCCCTCACCCGCGGCTTGGCGCCGCACCCTCTCCCGCAAGCGGGAGAGGGGATAAACTGCGTTCCCGCGGGCTGGCACTCGGCGCGGGAAGGCAATCTAGTCACCCGGGCAGGGAGTCCGCACCCGCGCCGAGAGCCTCCGCCGTGCATCCCCCCTCCCGCGCAGTTTGCGGGAGGGGGTGGACGAGCCTGAGCGAGGCCGGGGGAGGGCGCCGCCGGGGGTGGGCCCTACCGCGCCCGCGCCAGCGTGGGCGACCAGTCGGGCAGGCCGAAGCCGCGGCCGCGCAGCAGCGGGCGGACGTTGCCGGTCACCGTGTCCAGCACGAAGAGCCCGCCGCCGTCCCGGTCCGACGCGAACACCAGGTGCCGGCCGTCCGGCGCCCAGCTGGGGTCCTCGTTGTGGCCGCGGTCCGTCAGCATGCGCGGGCTGCCGCCGTCCGCGCTCACCGCGGCGATCTGCATCCGCCCGTTCACCCGCGTGTGGTACGCGATCGCCGGCCCCGCGGGCGACCAGTCCGGCGAGGTGCTGTAGCCGCGGCCCCCGTAGGTGTACGCCGACACCAGCCGCGGCTCGCCGCCGGGGCTCATCACGTAGATCTGCGGCTCGCCCAGGCGGTCGCTGACGAAGGCGAAGCGCCGTCCGTCCGGCGACCAGGTGGGCGACAGGTTCTCGTACCCACGGCCGCGCGTCTGCTGCCGCAGCCCCTCCGGGCCGATCGTGGCGATCTCCGTGTGCCCGCCGACGGTCGTCGCGAAGGCGACGGTGCGCCCGTCCGGCGCGTACGAGGGGGTGATGTTGATGCCGCTGCGGTCGGAGAGCAGGCGGTCCGCGCCGGTGGAAAGGTCGCGCTCGTACAGCAGGGGCGCGCCGCTGCGGAACGAGGTGTACGCGATCCGCCCGCCGTCCGGCGACCAGGAGGGCGAGAGCGAAATCGAACCGTCGTTCGTGATCCGCGTGACGTTCTCGCCGTCGGAGTCCACGACGTAGATCTCCTTCGACCCGCGCCCCTGCGTCACGAAGGCGATGCGCGAGGCGGCCATCCCCGGCTCGCCCGTGGCCCAGCGGACCACGGCGTCGGCGGCGGCGTGCACGGCCATGCGAAAGCCGCGGCTCCCCTGCGCGGGGACGGTGAAGGTGCCCTGCCCCTTCACCGTTCCGTACGCCGCGTCGTGCAGCGTCAGGCGCAGCGTGGTGCCGCTCAGGCTTCCCTCCAGCACCCAGTCGGCGCCGCGCTGGCTCCAGGCGTCCAGGTTCAGCGGCTCGCCCGCGCGGGCGCCGGCGGCCTCGGCCATCTCGAAGCGGTCGCTGTACTCCAGGTCGCGCCGCAGGATGCCCGCGATCTCCGCCCCCGCCCCGCCGGCGATGGGAAGGACCACGAAACCGGGCGAGCGCGCCGTCTCGTAGGTGGCGCGCAGGCGCACGACCACGCTGTCCTGCGCGGCGGCGGGCGCGGCGAGGGCGGCGCCGGCAACCAGCAGGAGGGCGAGGGCGCGCGGGGCGCGGAAAGCAGGCAATCTCACTCGTCTCGGGATCAGCTCGGGGACAGCTCCACGCACCATCGCCAGCGGCCGGGGTCGAACGCGGCGGGGAGCGTGCCGAAGGCGCGGCGGCTGCCGGCGGCCTCGGCGGCCTCCATCATCGCCAGGCGGAAGGCGGCGCCGCCGCGCACGCCGCGGGTCTGGATGTCCGTCACGCTCCCGTTGCGCTGGATGCGGAAGCACACCTCGCCGGTGGCGCCCGTGGTGCCCGGCGGCGGGCGGAAGAAGCGGTTCACCTGGCGCGTGACGTTCTCGCAGTACCCCGCCACGGGGCAGGGATCGCCTTCCACGTGGATGTTCAGCCCCTCGCCGCCGGGGCTGGACGCGTCCGGATTGCGGCCCGTCGCCGCGCCCGTCTGCGTGCCCCCGCCCTGGGTGCGGTTGGCCCCGCTCCCCGTCCCGCTCTGCGCACTCGATCCGCCCGCCGGCCGAGTGGTCGACGGCCGGTTCGCCTGGGTCTGGTTCTGCGGCGGACGGTCCGCGTTCTTCGGCCGCTCCGTGTTCTTGGGCCGGTCGGCCGGACTGGTCCGCGGCGTGGTCGCGTTCGGGCGCTGGGCCGGCTGCTCGGGGGTCCTTCTAGGCTCGGGAGCCTTCGCAGGTTCCTTCGGCGCTTCCTTCGGCGGCGCGGGCTCCGGGTCCGGCGCGGGGGGCTCCGGCTGGGACGCCGGCTCCGCGGGCGCGGGATCGGGCTGCGCGGCGGCGGGACCGGGCTCCTGCGCGGCGAGCGGCGCGGCCGGCGGCTCGCCGGCCACGTTGGGCGGCGGGGAGACGATGTCGACGGCGTAGACCTTCGTCTTGGCGGGCGCCGGGGCGCTCCCGCCGGCCACGGAGACGAGGCCGAGCACGGCGGCGTGCAGCAGCAGCGACGCGGCCAGCGGACCCCGCGTCCGTCCCTCCCGGCGCCGATGCCCCATCGTCATCCCCCCGTCTGCTGCTCGGGTTCGGCGATCAGCCCCACGCTCGCCACGTCGGCCGCCTTCATCGCCCCCAGGACGCGGACGACGGTGCCGTAGGGGACGCCCTCGTCCGCGCGCAGGTAGACGCTGCTGGCGCCCTTCTCCCGCACCAGCTGCGGGAACAGCGTCTCGAACTGCTCCCAGTCCACCCGCGCGGAGCCCACGAAGATCTGCCCGGTGCGGTCGATGGAGATCACCAGCCCCTCGGCGCTGGGGACGGACTCCGTGCGGGCGCGCGGCACCTTGACCTCCACGCCGCCCTGCATCATCGGCGCGGTGATCATGAAGATCACCAGCAGCGTGAGGACGACGTCCACCAGCGAGGTGACGTTGATCTCGGCGCTGAAGCCCAGCTCGCGGCGGTTGCGGCGGCGCGGCATCTAGATGCGCCCCTCGCGCGCCAGCGCGCCGATGAGCTCACTGCTGATCCCCTCCAGCTCGCCGGTGAAGCGGTTGAGCCGGGCGGTGAGGTAGTTGTACGCCATGGCGGCGGGGATCGCCACCACCAGGCCGCCGGCGGTGGCCACCAGCGCCTCCGCCACGCCGGGCGCGACCACGGTGATGCTGCTGGATCCCGCCGCGGCCACGCCCAGGAAGGAGTTCATCACGCCGAGCACGGTTCCAAGGAGGCCCAGGAGGGGCGAGGCGGTGGCGATGATGGCCAGCCAGCCGAGGCCGCGCGACATCTCGTCGCGCTCTTCCGCCTCCTCCTTCTCCAGCACCATCCGCATCACCTCCAGCTGCGCGGGGGAGAGGCCGCGCACGTCCGTCCCCTGCCGCGCCGCGCCGGGGCGCAGCTCGCCGAAGAAGCCCATCCCCCGCTTGAACAGCCGGGTGAAGGGCGACTCCTTGAGCCCGCGCACCCAGGCGTACGCCTCGTCCAGGCGCTCCGCGGCCTGCACCCGGTCCAGGAACTGGTCCGCCTCGCTGTGCAGGCGCCGGAACTGGACCAGCTTGAGCACGATCACGGTCCACGACGCCACCGACATCAGGGCCAGCACGCCCATGATGATCTTGGTGGAGGGCGTGCCGTGGGCCACCATCTCCCACGCGGCGGCGAACTCGTTTCCGCTATGCTGCATCGAGTGCGTTAGTGCGTTAGTGCGTTAGTGCGGGACGGCATCCCGCTCCCACGTCGCGCGATCAGTCGTCGTCCGAACCGCCGGAGCGGTGCTCCCGGTCCAGGCCGAAGAGGTAGCGCACGGTGTCGATCACCCCCGTGCCGCGGCCGTTGCCGGCGGCGTCGCGCAGGCGGGCGGTGGGGGCGTGCAGCACCTTGTTCACCAGCGAGCGCGTCAGCGCGTCGATGGCCAGCTGGTCCTCCGCGGACAGGTGGGAGAGCTGGCGCAGGGCGCGCTCCACCTCCGCCCGGCGCAGCTCCTCGCCGCGGTCGCGCAGGGCGCGGATGGTGGGGACCACGGCCAGGCCGCTGTACCACGCCCAGTAGTCCTCCACCCCCTGCCCCACGATGGACTCCGCCTGGGGAAGCTGCGCGCGGCGGCGCCCCAGGTTGTCGTCCACGATCTGCTGCAGGTCGTCGATGTTGTAGAGGAAGACGTTGGGCTGGTCCGCCACCGCCGGCTCCACGTCGCGCGGGATGGCGATGTCGATGATGCACAGCGGCCGCCGCGGCCCGTGCGGCAGGGCACTGCGCAGCCGGTCGACGGTGAGGACGGGATGGGGCGCGGCGGTGGAGCAGATGACGATGTCCACCTGCGGCAGCGCGCCGGCGAACTCTTCCCAGTGGATGGCCTCGCCGCCCCAGCGGTCCGCCAGCTCCCGCGCGCGCTCGTAGGTGCGGTTGGCGACCACGGCGGTGCGCACGCCCTCGCCGCGCAGGCACTCCAGCGTGGTCTCGCTCATCTCCCCCGCGCCCAGGACCAGGGCGCGGCGGCCGCGGAGGGAGCCGAAGATCTTCTTGGCCAGGTCCACCGCGGCGGAGGAGACGGAGGCGGCGCCGATCCCCAGCCCCGTCTCGCTCCGCACCCGCCCGCCGATGGAGAAGGCGGTCTGGAAGAGGCGGTGCAGCGCCTGGCCCACCACGGCCCCGCTCCGCCCCACCACCTCGCGCGCGGCGGCGTACGCCTCCTTGACCTGCCCCTGGATCTGCGGCTCGCCCAGGATCATGGAGTCCAGCCCGGACGCCACGCGGAACAGGTGCTCGGCCGCCTGCCGGTCGCGGTGGACGTAGAGGTGGCGGGCCGCGCCCGCCGGGTCCAGCCCGATGCGGGCGGCCAGCAGGGCGCGGGCGCGCTCCACCCCGTCGCTGCCGTCGGGGAGGGCCAGGTACAGCTCGGTGCGGTTGCAGGTGGAGAGCACCACCGCCTCCGCGCCGTCGGCGGAGAGCGCCAGCAGCGCCGCCGGGACCTCGGCGCGCCCGAAGGCGAGCCGCTCCCGGAGCTCGATGGGCGCCGTGCGGTGGCTTGCTCCTACGACTGCGAGAGGCATCGGCGGATGGCCTGCTCCACGTCCTGGTCCCGTCCCGCGACCGCCAGGTCCAGGAGCTCGGGGGTGATCAGCTCGAACCAGAAGGCGCGCCGCCGCCCCTCGTCGGCGGGCCAGCGCGCCTGCACGTCCTTTCGCACCTCTGCCAGCCGCGACGCCGCGCGCCCCAGCCCGGGGGTGACGACCGCCTCCAGCCGCTCGCGCAGCCGCCGCGCCAGCAGCGGCGACGCGCCGCCGGTGGAAACGGCGACGACCACGTCGCCGTGCCGGATGTGCGAGGGAACGTGGAAGTCGGCGTCGCCGCCGCCGTCCGCGCGGGCCGCCAGCGCGCCGCCCCGCCGCGCGTCCTCCACGATCCGCCGGTTGACGCCGGCGTCGTCCGTCGCGGCGAACACCAGGCGGAAGGCGGCGGCCTCTCCCTCGCCGTAGGTGCGCGAGTGCCAGACCAGCGCGTGGCGGCGGACGAGGCCGAGCAGCTCTGCCGTGACCTCCGGCGAGACGACGACCGGCCGTCCGCCGGCGGCGACCAGCCCTTCCACCTTGCGCGCCGCCACCGGTCCGCCGCCCACCACCAGCGCGGAAAGACGCGAGACGTCCAGCATCACCGGGTAGAGGGCGCCGCTCACAGGAACCCCGCGCCGGAGCTTTCCGTGGCGCGCAGCAGCACGTACGCCGCCACGACCAGCGCGAATCCGACCACCGAGGCCAGCGCCCCGCGCCGCGCCCGGGCCGAGCCCTCGCCGCCGCGGGCGGCCAGCGCGGCTCCGAAAACGGCCAGCGTGAGTACCCCCAGCACGACTTTCGGGTTTCCCGGCCGCATGGGCGGACCGAAGCGCTCCGACCACGCCCACCCCAGCAGCAGCGCCAGCGCCAGCACCGGCAGCCCGAGCATCAGCGCCCGCCGGCCGATGCGGTCCAGCGTCTCCAGCGGGGGAAAGAAGCGGAAGACGGCGCCGAAGCGCTTGCCCTTGAGCTGGCGGAACTGCAGCAGGTACATGAGCCCCGCCGCGAAGGCCACGGTGAGCCCCGCGTAGCCGGCCATCGCCAGCACCACGTGCAGCACGAACCAGGGGCCGCGAAAGGCCAGCTCCTGCGAGTCCGGCCGCATTCCCGCCACCTCCGCCACCGCCGCCAGCACCGCCGCGACGGGGACCAGCACCAGCCCCAGCGGCCCGGTGCGTCCCAGCGTGGCCAGCAGCAGCGAGCCGATGGCCACCAGCAGCGCCAGCACGGAGAGCGAGGGGCCCAGCCCCACCAGCGGCAGCTCGCCGTGGCGCGCCGCGAAGGCCCAGAGCGCGGCGGCGTGCGCGGCCACGGCCACGGCCAGGCACGCCGTGGCCGCGGCGGGAAGCCGCCGCGCGCTGCGGGCCAGCGACACGCCCAGCAGCGCCGCGCAGACGGCGTACAGCCCCAGGGCCAGCAGGTGCAGCACCTCCGTCACGTCCATCCCACCATGCGCTCCGGTTGCAGATGCAGAGACGCCCTTCCCGGGGGAAGGGCGCCGCCAGCACCATCGGGCCGACCCGCCGCGCCGCCGCCGGTCACTGCATCCGCGCCACGCGGCGCACCGGCAGGCCGACGGTGATCCGCGGCTGCTCCAGCTGCGTCACCCGCACGGAGGCGGTGCGCTCCGTCACCTTCACCACCTGCATGCGCGCGACGGGGATCTCCGGCCGGGTGCCCCAGCGCCGCTCCGTGCGCGGGTCGTACGCCTCGAACTCGTCGCCGAGCCCCACGCCCGCGTTGCGGCCGATGTCCAGGAAGAGGATGGACTCGGTGCGCTGCAGCGGGGCCTGCGTCTCGAACGCCAGCAGGCGCCCCTGCAGGTCGGGATCGACGGACTGCGCGCGGCGCGTGTGGCGGATGGGGAACGCCTCCATGGGAATCACCACGTCGCCGGGGCGCACCTGGTCGAACATCCCCACGACCACCACCGTGGCCGTGCCGTCTTCCACCGCCGCCACCGTACCGATGGCGGTGGGCTGGTAGACGCGCCCCACGCGCCGGATCTCGCGCCCCTCGCGCAGGAAGTGCAGCCGGTCGCCCACGGAAACGTCGCCGGCGGTCAGCCGCACGAAGACGCGGTCGTACAGGTTGATCGGCTGCTCCATGCGAACGTCGATGACGGACTGGAACTCCGGCTCCTCGAAGCGCCCGACCACCGGCACCTCGGCGCGGCGCGCCACGAACGAGGCGCGGTAGAAGTCGCCCTGCAGCACCGCGGGGCGCTCCACCGTCACCCCCAGGCGCACCCGCGGCCCGTCGTCCGGCCGGGGCTGGTTGAAGACGGCCTCGTCCACGCGGTCGCCGCAGTCGGGAAGGACCAGGCGCTCGGCGGGATAGATGAGCGCGGGATCCTCGACGGTGGCGGTGTTCAGCCGGAAGATCTCCGGCCAGAGGAACGGATCCTCCAGGCAGGCGCGGGCGATCTCCCACAGCGTCTCGCCCGGGCGCACGACGTGGACCTGGTCCGGCTGGGCCGGGTCCTGCGCGGCCAGCGGCGCGGCCGCGAGCAGCGCCGCGGCGGCGAGCAGGGATGCGGTTGTTCTCACGGGACCCCGTATGCAGTTGCGTGCGGGCGTGGGATTCACCGGGTTTTCGCTGGGGGAACGGGCCGCGCGCGAAAATGCAGGCGGGCCCGACGTGCCGTAGTGTAAGCTGCGGCCCCAGGAATGGCAAGGCGAATCGCGGAAAAACGGTTGAATCGGCAGCTTCGCGCCGCCAATCCCGTGCCCGCGGCCCGTTTTCCGCCAAGTGAAAGCCGCATCACGACTTCCCGCAGATCCACCGGAAACGGAACGCCTGATACTGGTGCAGATTGCGGAAAAGTTTGCGGGGTGAGACGAACGGGAGCAGGCATCCAGCGCGCAGGGCAATGCCGATCGTGATTCTTGATCGGGCACCCTGCCGTCCGCCTGCAGGAGCGAACGACGCCCGTTGCAAACCTGATCAGGTAATCGCCGCCTCCGCGCCGGAGCGAAGGATGCCCATTGCGAATCTCCGCCGCGAATCGCCGCGCCCGCACCTGGAGCGACCGAAGTCGCCGCTGGAAATTCGCAAAGTCCGCCTTCGCGGACTCGGCGGCAGCCCGTGTGCGGCATCGCAGACGACTGCGCGTCCGCAACCAGACGCTCTTTCCGGACTCCGCATAAGTACCACGAGAGCCGGCGGATGCGCATCCGCCGACTCTCGTGATCTCCCGCTGCAGCGTCCGGGCGCAGGCTCAGCGGCGAACGATGAGGGCGACGGGGTAGGTGAAGTAGCCCGTGTACGCCGGCGCGGGAATGTGCAGGGTGATCGCCACCTCGCGCGGCGAGATCACCACGGCCTGTGCACTCGCCTGAGTGCCTTCCGCCCGCAGGTTGCTCAGCGCCAGGACGTCGCCGTTCTGCTGGTAGGTGCCGGTGTACGTGGTGCGCGTGGTGGCCCCGACGGTGCCGTCCGCGGCCCTCATTCGCGTGGCCAGCTCCACCGACGCGGTGCCGGGCGCGGAGAGCGTGAGCTGGGCGTCCACCACCTGCAGCACGCCGCCGGACCCGTCGCCGCGCACCGGCGCCGGGGGCTTTTGCCCGTTGACGCTGTACACGCCGTAGCGCCCCTCCACGCCCTGCGGCCCGGAGGTGCCGTCGCAGGCGGCCAGGACCAGGACGAGGAGCGCGGCGGCGGTGCGGAAAAGATGACGCGGCATGGCGGACCGGATCGTCGAACGATAGGTGGCGCGCTTCATGAGCTCAGATCGACGCAGTGGGCCGGCCGGCTGGCGGCCGCGTACTCCAGGCGGATCGCCTTTCCGCCCTCGCTGCGGGTGTCGTGGACCAACCGGCCGTTTTCCACCTGCAGGGTGTCGATGCGCAGCCGCCCCTGTTGCCCCCAGAGCGCGGGCTCCACGATCAAGAGCAGCCGCCCGTTGCGCACCCGGTACTGCACGGGCACGGAAGTGCACCTGCCGGAGAAGGCCGAGTCCGCAGCGCTGAAGTACGTCACGGTCTGGTGCGCCAAGCTGTAGACCACGCTGTCGCGGTCCAGGAACTCCAGCGAGCCCGCCATCACCCGGTTGACGGTGTAGGTGACGTTGTCGCTCCAGTACTGCGTGTCCACGGCGGCGGGCACCGGCCGCCCTTCCACCGTCTGCAGGACGTAGGCGCCCTCCAGGGGCTGCGAACCGGTGGATCCCTCGCAGGCCGCGAGCGCAAGGCTCAGCGCCAGCGCCCGGGCGATGTGGCGAAGTTGCATTCGTGAAGCCGAAACGCGGAGGGCGGGGCGTGTGCGACGCCAAATGTTTTCGGGAATGTACCGGCGCGGCGGCGAGAGCTCAAGCCGCGTAGAACGCACGAGGGGGCGGATTTCAGACGGCGCGGCGGCGGCGGACGCGATGTCCGCCGCC
>DATAAG010000531.1:0-5710 GCA_036260235.1 Longimicrobium sp. | reverse complement strand
CGCGCCCGCCGGGATCGGGGGGCGCGCTATGGTTTTCCGGCTTCGGGAGGTCTCCGCAACTGCTGGCTATTCCCTATTCCCTATTCCCTATTCCCTATTCCCTATTCCCTCGCCGTCCTGGTCCTTACTTGCAGGTGCCCTTGCGCTTGTTCTTGGGCGTGCAGGGGGTGGTGCCGGTCTCGTTCGTCTGCACCACGGGGCCGGGGATCAGGCTGTAGAGCAGATGGTTGTTGGTGGAGAGCGAGGTGGTCACCACCCCCTGCGTGGCCGCGGCCGACATCGCGGCGCGCACCGTCAGCGGCGAGGCGGCGGGGGCCAGCTCCAGGTACAGCGCGGCGGCGCCGGCCACGTGCGGGGCGGCCATGGAGGTGCCGCTCTTGGTGCTGCTGCCCGTGGCGCTCGCGTAGTCCGCGGAGACGATGGAGGCGCCCGGAGCGAAGAGCGTCACGCAGTCGCCGTAGTTGCTCCACACGGTCTTCGCGTCCGTCTTGCCGGTGGCGCCCACGGTGATGGCGTCCGGATGCCCGCCCGGCGAGTTGTTGCACGCGTCCACGCCCACGCCGCCGTTGGGAATGCCGTTGCCGGCGGCCAGCGACAGGGTGACGCCCGCGGCGATCAGGTTGCTGGTGGCCTGGTCCACCGTGGGGCTGCGCTGCGGCACCAGAGAGCCGATGGACATGTTGGCCACGGCGGGAAGCTGGCCGTGCGTCGCGATCCAGTCCATCCCGGCGATGATGCCGCTGAACGAGCCGCTCCCGGCGCAGTCCAGAACGCGAACGGCGACCAGCGAGACGTTCTTCGCCACGCCGTAGGTGGCGCCGCCCACGGTGCCGGCCACGTGCGTGCCGTGCCCGTTGCAGTCGCCGCCGCGCATGGTGGCGCTGTCGGCCATGGCGTCGAAGCCGAACGAGGCGCGGCCGCCGAACTCCGCGTGGTCGTAACGGATGCCCGTGTCCACGATGTAGGCGGTCACGCCCTGGCCGGTGCTGTTGTAGGTGTAGCTGTTGTTCAGGGGAAGCGCGCGCTGGTCGATGCGGTCGAGCCCCCAGGTGGCCGGCGTCTGGGTGGCGTACGCGGTGGTCACGCCGTCCGCCTCGATGCGCACCACGCGCGTGTCCTGCCGCAGCGCCTGCAGCGCCACGTCGCTGATGTCGCCGGCGAAGCCGGTGAGGACGCTCTCGTACACGTAGTCGGGGGTGATGCCGTACTGCAGCGCGACCGGGAGCGGGTCCACGTCGTCGCTCAGGGTGACGATGTAGCGGCCGGGGATGGTCCCCGACAAGAGCGCCGTCCCCGCCTCGGCGGGCGCGAGCAGCTCGGTGTGGCTGTCACAGGCGGTAAGACCGGCGAAACAGGCCAGAAGGGCAAAGGTCCTGCGCATTGGGGCTCCTGCGGTGTTTGGAGGGGTGATCGTCGTCCGCGGCACATCTCGCGTGGCGGCGGCATCCCGTTAGGCACGAGGCGGACCACACGGTGAGAAACCAATAAGTCCAGTCCCTGTAACGATTTATCATTATTCCCTGGAAACGCCTGTTCCACGCTTGCACTACAATGGTGAAAGTCGATTCACCGAAAACGGATGTTTGCACCAGAACGGGGAACATCCGGATCAGGCGGCCGGAACGATCTCAGGGACCGGGCGCCCGGGGTCGGGTCGGGATCCGCGACACACCCGGGCCCGGGAGAGCCACACCGCTCTCCCGGGCCCGCGCGTTTTCCGGGGGCGCCGGTCAGCTGCCGGACCGGACTTCGACTTCTCGCCGGACTTCGGGGCTTCGCCGGAGCCGCCGGACTCGCCCTTCTCCTCGCCGCCCCCATCCGAACCACCCGAGCCGCCGGAGACGACGCGGATGGGATGGGGTTGGGGATGGGCACCTCCACGCGCTCGCGGCGGTTCCGGCGAACCTTCTGGTGCCACGCCTCGTCCTTTCCCAACCCGTCGGATCGCCCACACGGGGAGTCAATGGAGGCACCCGGGGCTGACTCCCGGTTCATTGCGCATCCTGCAGAAAAACTCTTTTGCGTGCGATCGGCAAAGGAGTCTGTTTTCCGGTGGCCATCAAAAACGTATGACAGGCTGGGAAATTCGCCGGCCGGCGCAGCGAGCGACAAATCTCGTCCTCACCGGTTTGTGGAGAAAACATGCATCTGCAATGAGGCCTGTAATGACGAAGCTTGTATTTACCGCACCTTGACGGTATGTTGTCGGAAGGCCGCACCGATTGGCGCGAGCCCGCTTTCATTCTCTCAGGTAGAAGAGGCTTTACCATGGGTAACACGTACAATGCGACAGGCGTCACGGTTTCTCGCGCGTTCCCGGCGACCGAGCCCCTTACCGAGGTGCTCATCACGGACGGCAAGGGCGAGTTCATCGTGAACGGAGCGGAGGACCACCAGCTGGTGATCACGAGCGGGAACTTCAGCGCGGGCGGCGGGGCGGGTGAGCCGGTGACCGTGCGCGGCGTGGCGTCGGTGAATCCGCCGGCCATCGGCGAGTTCCTCATCAACGAGACCATGCACACCGACACCTACGACGCGGCTACGCAGCGCGCCACGTTCACCGGTCCGATCTTCCTGGCTCCGATGCCCGCGCGCGTCGAGGCGTTGAGCGGCGCCGCCAGCAGCTGAGCTCCGCACCGACGGCATCGGACTGCCGCCGTTGACGGGGGATGACGATAAGAAGCGCGCCTGCGGGGAAAGCCGCGGGCGCGCTCGTTCGTCGACGCTTCGTCAGTTGCCGGACTTCGACTTCTCGCCGGACTTCGACGCTTCGCCGGAGCCGCCGGACTCACCCTTCTCCTCGCCGCCCTCATCCGAACCACCTGAGCCGCCGGAGACGACGCGGATGGGGATCGGGTTGGGGATGGGCACCTCCACGCGCTCGCGCCGGTTCTGCCGGACGTTCTGGTACCACGCCTCGTCCTTCCCCGCCCCGCCGCTCTCCATCACCATCCGCGCCAGGCGCACGGCCACGTCGTTGGCCACGCGGATGGAGCCGTGCGACTCCGCCTTGCCCAGCGACTCCGGCTCGTTGGTGCCGTGGATGCTGCGCGGCGCGTCGTACACCAGCTGCGCGTGGCCCAGCGGGTTCTCCGGGTCGCCGGGCTCCTTGACCTCCTCGTCCCTGGCCCACTCCTCGTCCGGCGGGGTCCAGCGCGGGTTCCACACCACCTGACCGATGGTCCACTCGCCCGTCTGCGTCGGCCACTCGCTGGTGCCCACCGCCACCGGGTGCGTGGCGATGCGCTCGTCGTTGCGGTACACGTACAGCTCGCGCTCGGCGACGTTGACCTCCAGCCGCAGGTCCGGCGGCGGAGGGGGCGGGGTGGGCGCGGGCTGCGGCGGCGTAGCACCGGTCTGCCCCGCCGGCTGCTGCTGCGCGGTGGCGCCCGGATCCGCCGCGCCCCTGTCATCCGTGTCGTCGCCGCCCCCGCATCCCCCCAGCCCCAGCACCACCGCGGCCAGCGCGGGCAGGGCAAGTCCTCGCATCGATCCCATCATCCTCGTCCTCTCCTTGCAGGTGGTCCGCGCCGCTCAGGCAAGCCCCGTGCGAGGAGGGGATGGCCGCACCCTTGCGAACGCGGGGGACTGCTCCTTTCCACGCCCGCGAGGCACCATGATCTGCATTCTGCACGGCTACCTGCTGGAGGGCTCGGGAAGCAACCTGTGGACGCGCTCCATCACCGAGTCGCTGTGCCGCCAGGGGTACGACGTGCACCTGATGGCGCAGGAGAACCACCCGGAGCGCTACGACTTCATCACCGAGGCGCGGCGGTACCACGAGGACGGCGAGGTGGAGACGATCCACCGGCGCGAGCGCGTGCACCCCGGCGCCTGCGTGCTGCACAAGCCCGACCTGGGCGAGACGCTCCCCGTGTACGTGTGGGACCGCTACGAGGAGTTCCCCCGCGTGGTGCCGATGGTGGACCTGAGCGACGAGGAGGTGGAGGCCTACCTGGCGCGCAACGAGCGGGCGCTGCGCCGCATCGTCGCGGAGAACGGCATCACGGCCATGCACGCCAACCACGCGGTGCTGATGTCCGTGGTGGCCCAGCGGGTGAGCCGCGACACCGGGGTGCCCTTCGCGGTGATGCCGCACGGCAGCGCGCTGGAGTTCGCGGTGAAGCGCGACGAACGGTTCCTGCGGCTGGCGGAGGGGGCGTTCACGGCCGCCCGCCGCGTGTTCGTGATCGGCGACGAGATGCGCGAGCGGGTGCGCGGCATCCTGGGCGCGGTGCCGGAGCTGGAGAGCAAGTTCTCCGGGCTGCACCTGGGGGTGGACACCAGCCAGTTCGAGCCGGTGCCGCGCTCCGGCCGGCGGGCCAGCATCGCCCGGATGGCGCGCTCGCTGGAGGGCGTGCCCCGCGGCCGCACCGCCGCGCAGTCGCGGGCCCTGCGCGAACGCCTGCGCGGCGACCTGCAGCCGGAGGAGATGCGGGCGCTGTTCGCCGCGGCGGAGCGGGAGTACGAGGGCAAGGCGCCGGACGCGGACGTGGAGGAGAAGCTGGACGGGGTGCGGTGGGAGAGCGAGCCCACGCTCCTCTTCGTGGGACGGCTGATCAGCAGCAAGGGGATCCAGAGCGTGATCGCCGCGCTGCCGCTGATCCTGGCGGCGCGGCCGGAGCTGCGCCTGCTGGTGGTGGGGCACGGGCCCCTCCGCGAGCCGCTGGAGGCGCTGCTCTGGGCGCTGGAGCACGGCGAGCGGGCGATGGTGGAGCACGTCGTGGCGCGGGGGCGCGAGCTGGAGGGCGCCCCCGAGGGCGAGACGGACGGCGTGGAGCTCACCCAGGTGGCGCGCTTCCTGGAGCAGCTGCAGGCGCGCGGCGAGCTGGATGCGTACTACGCGGCGGCGCGGGAGCACGTGCGGCCGGACCGGGTGGTGTTCACGGGATACCTGACGCACCGCGAGCTGCGCTACCTGTTCCCCTGCTGCGACGTGGCGGTGTTCCCGTCGGTGGTGAAGGAGGCGGGGCCGCTGGTGTTCCTGGAGGCGCTGGCCTCCGGCGCGTTTCCGCTGGGCACCTACTTCGCGGGGATGAAGGCCAGCATCGACTCCGTGGCCGCCGCGCTGCCGCCGGAAGACGCGGACGCCATGAAGCTGGATCCCTCGCCCGAGCGCACGGTGGCCGACATCGTCCGCCGCGTTCCCGTGGCGCTGGAGGTGGGCGAGCGGCACCGGGACGTGCTCTACCGCGTGGCCCGCGACCGCTACGACTGGAGCAGCGTCGCCCGCAAGCTGCACGCGGAGCTGAGCGCGCTGTGACGGTGAGTCCTGCGCGTTTTCCCGATCCGGAGCCGGCGGACCCTGTCATTCTGAGGGAAGGCGCCGCACGGCTCTTTCGGACCTCCGGATGCATGCGCGCCGACCGAAGAATCTGTACGCCGGGCGGCAGGATCTCGCGGCTGCGGTGAGTTCCCCGGACTTCGTCCGGGGCGGGGTTCGGCGCGAGGGGCGAGAGATTCTTCGGTCGCGCCATACGCTTCGTGGTCATCCGCGGGTTCGGCGTGAGCGCTCCCTCCTAAGAAAGTCGCCTCACCAGGAGCCCGCGTTCGTCCGCAACAAACCCGAATTTTCTGATGTGATGGAAGGCGCCCCGCGTCTACAGGCGCTGAATGGAAAGGTCCGGTGCGAGCCGCCGCGCCCCCTCCGGGCTCGCATGACTCGCCCACCTCCCCCAAAAACCCCTGGGGGAGGTTGATGGGGACGAGA
>DATAAG010000530.1:0-10521 GCA_036260235.1 Longimicrobium sp. | reverse complement strand
CGCATGACTCGCCCACCTCCCCCAAAAACCCCTGGGGGAGGTTGATGGGACGAGAGATTCGTGCGAGACGTCTTTCGTCCTACAGGATCGGCGCAGCCGTTAAGGACTCAGAATGACAGGTGTTTTTCCGGATCTGGTAGAAGTGGTTGTGCTACTTCTGGCTCCTCGTGTGCGCCCCCTCAGGAGAACAACGCTTTTCGCGAGCCTGTCGAGGGTTTAGCGACACCCTCTGAGGCTGAGGGAGACGCCGCGCAGCTCCTCGCGGCGGCACCGTCCATGGCGGCGGCCGAAGGATCTTGCCCGCACGACCTGGCGCCCGCCTCCGGGCACGAATGGCTGCCGCTGGAGCACCGCGGAGCAGATCCTTCGGTCGGCGCCCTGGCTTTCGAGAGCGGGGAGGGTGCCGCGCGGGCGCCTCCCTCGGGAACGCAACGCTTCGGCACGCGGCGTGGAATGCACGGCAGGGAGCCGCGGGGGACGATCCCCCGCGGCTCCCGTCTTTCACCGAGTCAGCCGCCCCCGATCAGTGCGAGACCGCCGTGGGCGTGCCGCTGTCGCTGGTGCTGTTGTTCCCCATCTGGTAGAAGTCTCCGCGGCCCCAGCACCACGCCTGCCCCACGCCGTCCAGGCCGCAGCTGTGGTTCCAGCCGGAGGCCACCTTCCCGAACGTCACCCCCGACGGGTGCGACACGGCCGCCGGCGTCTTGCGCTGCGTCCAGGTGCCGTCGCCCACCTGCCCCCGGCTTCCCGCGCCCCAGCAGTAGCTCTGCCCGGCGCTGGTGCGCGCGCAGGTGTTCACGTCACCCGTGGAGAGGGAGACGAAGGTCACGCCGCTGGGGTGCTGCACCGCCACCGGGGTGTAGCGCGTGGTGGTGGTGTTGTCGCCCAGTTGGCCGCTCCCGTTCTTCCCCCAGCAGTACGCCTGCCCGGCGCTGGTCAGGGCGCAGGTGTGCTTGTACTCCGTGACCAGCGAGGTGAACGTCACCCCGGACGGGTGCGTCACCTGCACGGGGACGGAGTCGCCGAAGCTGAAGCCGCCGCCCATGGCGCCGTCGGCGCCGTACCCCCAGCACCACGCCTGGCCGGTGGTGTCCAGCGCGCAGGTGTGCACGGCGCCCGCCGAGATGCTGCTGAAGGTGACGCCGGAGGGGTGCTGCACCGCCACGGGCGTCTTCTGGTACGCCGTGTTGTTGTTGCCGATCTGCCCGTAGGCGTTGCTTCCCCAGCAGTACGCCTGTCCGGAGCTGTTGAGCCCGCAGGTGTGCTGGCTTCCCGCGCTGATGGAGGTGAAGGCCACGCCCCCCAGCGGCTTCACCGCCACCGGCGCCAGCCCCAGGTTGGTGGTGCTGTCGCCCAGGCGCCCGTCGGCGTTGTACCCCCAGCACCACGCCTGCCCGGCCGAGGTCAGGGCGCAGTTGTGGATGAGCCCCGCGCTCAGCGCCGTGAAGGTGACGCCGGACTGCTGCAGCACCTGCACGGCCACCGTGCGGGTGGTGGCGGTGCTGTCGCCCAGCTGTCCCGTGGAGTTGCGCCCCCAGCACCACGCCTGCCCGCCGGAAGTCAGCGCGCAGGCGTGGGTCTCGCCGGCGTCCAGGGTGGAAAAGGCGGTGGTGGGGATCACGGTCAGCGCCACCCCCGGCGGCGGCGCGGAGGGCGTGGTGGGCACGCGGTCGGCGCACGCCGACAGCAGGGCCGCGCCCAGCAGCAGCGCTGCGGCGCGTACATCGGTGCGGCGGATCATGGAGCGAGCTCCTGACGGAGGGAGGGAAAGGTACTGCGGCGATCGTCCGGAATCTGCGCGCGGGATCGCCCGCGGTCAACAGAAATCTTGTCTTTTTTTGCCACACGGCGTCCATCTTTCCACCACCCCAAATCTGCTACGTCACGGGTCACAGATAGGCGTAACTTTCTGACACACACTGGTGTTTATCGCCATCGCCCTCTGCCGCCTCTGCTCGCAGCGTGACCGCACAGAACCGTTCCCCAGTTGGCAGAAACAGATCGGTTCATGCGTTGCAGGGCGCAGAGCAGGGAGATGGGGCACCTGACGCGTAACGATCGTCCATCTTCACCTTTCTTTAATGAAAACTACCCGTATCCTGCCGATTGACAAGCACTTAGCTCACTGTTAAATTGGTTGCATCCCGACATGGCAGGGCTCGCGGTTCGAGCCGATCGAAGCAGGGGACTGATCCCGTCGCGAAAGCGGAGGAGGAGGCCCCCACCGGGCGTTTTGCGTCCTGCTTCCGTCTTCCCTGCCCTGTCCGCGCGGACCCGATTCCGCGCCCCCGAAATCGACCGAACGCGCTCCCGCGCCGTGAGAAGTGCGGGAGCGCGCTCGTGACCGGACAAGAACGGGCGCCGCCCGATGACAAGGACGCACCCGATGAAGGCGAACCGACATCCCATGCTGGACAAGCTGCGCAGGAACCCCAACCTGGCCACCCTTGCCGCCGCCGGCCTGATCGGCGTGGCGGTGGCGCAGGCGGACGAGCGCGAGCGCCCCATGGCCGCCGCGCCCGCCGCGCTGAGCCCCGTGGTGGTCGCGAAGCCCGCCGCCCCGCCCAGCCCGGTGCTGAAGACCGCGCGCGCGGTGCTGGACGGCGTGGGCGTGGAGAGCGGCGCGCAGGCCACGCAGGTGGACCGGGCGCTGGCGGCGCTGCGCGGCAGCGTGCGGCGCCAGAGCGATCCCAACGCGCTGCGGATGGCGTTCCAGGCGTACTACAACTACAAGGCGGCCCACCCGGAGAAGGTGCGCAAGCCGTACCTGTACTTCGTGGACTACGGGCTGGGCAACACCACCCCGCGCGGCTACGTGTTCGACATGGAGCAGCTCAAGATGGTGGACGGGCCCTTCACCGTGGCGCACGGCCGCGGCTCGGCCTCGCCCAGCGAGAGCCGCCCCACGCGCTTCAGCAACCGCCAGGGGAGCAACGCCACCTCGCTGGGGCTGTACCTGGCGCAGGAGACGTACGGGTTCAGCGGCAAGGCGGCCGGCCGGCGCTACACCTCGGTGGGGCTGCGGCTGCAGGGGCTGTCCGGCCGCTACAACAGCGCCGCCCGGGCGCGCGGAGTGGTGGCGCACGGCGCCCCGTACGTGACGGCGTCGCGGGCCGGCCGCAGCGAGGGGTGCCCGGCCATCGAGCAGAGCCGCGCGCGCACGCTGCTCCCCAAGATCTCGCGCGGCGGGCTGGTGTTCCTGTTCTCGCCCCTGGACCGCACCTGGATGCGGCAGGATCCGTGGGTGAATGCCAACGGCTGAGGGTACAGGGTACAGGTTACAGGGAACAGCCGGCAGGGGATGCCGGAGGAGCGGGCCGGATCGAGCGAATCGATCCGGCCCGTTCTCTTTGTCCGCGAAGGCGAGCCGCGTGTAGTCGTTGCGGCGATTTCGATCCCTGGGACGGAAGGCCGGCCCACGAAACCGTTGTCCCCGCGCCGCCCGGAAGGTACCCTGCATCGCCATCCTTTCCGCCACCTTCATGACTCACCGTTCTTCCGGAGCCGTCCAGCATGAGTCACCCGCACCATCCCCCACCCGCCACGGAGCCCGTCCTCACCGGCGACGTCGTGTGGCCGAACGACCCGCGCTACGACGAGGCGCGCAGCGAGTACAACGCGGTGTTCGACGTCCATCCGAAGGTCATCGTCTTCTGCCGGTGCGCGGAGGACGTCCGCAACGCGGTGAAGTGGGCCAACGCCCACGGCGTCCCCATCCGCGCCCGCTGCGGCCGGCACAGCTACGAGGGCTGGTCCACGGTGCAGGACGGCATCGTGGTGGACGTGAGCTGGATGGACCTGGTGCAGGTGGACACGGACGCGGGCGTCGCGCGCGTGGAGGCGGGGATCGACCTGTGGCCGCTCTACCGGCGGCTCTGGCACCACCGGGTGACCATTCCCGGCGGCTCCTGCCCCACGGTGGGGATCTCGGGACTGGTGCTGGGCGGCGGGTTCGGGCTGCTGGGGCGGTGGCTGGGGCTCACCTGCGACAGCCTGCTCTCCGTGGAGATGGTGACCGCGGAGGGCGAGAGCGTCTACGCCGACGAGCAGGTGAACGAGGACCTCTACTGGGCGTCGCAGGGCGGAGGCGGCGGCAACTTCGGCATCGCGACGGCGTTCACCTTTCGCGTGACGCCCATCGACGACGTCTCCATCTACAACGTGGCGTGGAAGTGGGACGACCTGCCGGCGGTGCTGCAGGCGTGGCAGGCGTTCGCCCCCGGAGCGGACGACCGGCTGACCTCCATCCTCAAGCTCACCGCCGCGTCGTCGCACACCATCTCGTCCATCGGGCAGTTCGTGGGCGGCAGCGACGAGCTCCTGGGGCTGCTGCAGCCCCTGCTGGCCGCCGCGCCCCCGCTGAACGTGGAGGTCAAGACGGTGCCGTACATCGAGGCGGTGGAGCACTTCGCCGGCCTCAAGCCGGGGCAGATCCACTGGTCCGCGCACTGGCACGGGGACCACACGCTCTTCAAGAACACCTCCGCCTACGCCTACGACCTCTTCGGCGCGGACGCCACCCGGGTCATCATGGACGCGCTGCGGGCGGCGCCCAACGCGCAGGGGCTGGTGCAGTTGGACGCGTACGGCGGGGCCGTGGCCCGCGTTCCGCCGGAGGCGACGGCCTTCTACCACCGCGCCGGCGTGCAGTGGAACATGCAGCTCCAGGCCTACTGGAAAGATCCCTCCGAGCAGGACGCCAACGTGGCGTGGGTGGAGGCGTTCCGCGAGGCCCTGCTCCCCTTCACCCGCGGCGCGTACGTCAACTACATCGAC
Source organism: Longimicrobium sp. (assembly GCA_036260235.1). Lineage (GTDB taxonomy): Bacteria > Gemmatimonadota > Gemmatimonadetes > Longimicrobiales > Longimicrobiaceae > Longimicrobium. The sequence continues at coordinate 5,745 of DATAAG010000530.1, read as the reverse complement.
CGCGACATCGCCGACTGGCCGGAGCAGTACTACGGCGGCAACTTCCCGCGCCTCACGCAGGTGAAGGCCGCGTGGGACCCGGGGAACGTGTTCCAGTATCCGCAGAGCATCCCGGTTGGGGCCTCCCCCGGCCTCGCCTAGGCTCGTCCACCCCCTCCCGCAAACTGCGCGGGAGGGGTGTAAACATCGCACGGGCTCCGTGCACGATCGTGGGTTGATGTTAGGGCAGAGTCCCGCAGTCCATCCCCTCTCCCGCTTGCGGGAGAGGGTGCGGCGCCAGGCCGCGGGTGAGGGCCCCGGCGGGCGGCAGGATGCCGGTCCAGCGAGCCCCGGACCCGGAGCCCACGCTGAAGTTCTCCCCTCTCCGCACGCAGTTTGTGCGGGGAGGGGCCGGGGGAGGGGCCCTCACACCACGTCCAGCGGCCGGTGCGGCCCGGGGGGAAGCTCCACGCGGATCGGGTCGCCCGGGCGCACCTCGCCGCCCTGCAGGACGATGGACATGATCCCCGCCTTGCGCACCAGCCCGCCGTGCTCGTCGCGGTCCAGCGTGGCAGCCATCAGCCCCGGCTGAAAGCGGTCCAGCTGCACGCACGGGTTGCGCAGCCCCGTCACCTCCACCACCGCCTCGCCGCCCAGGTGCAGCCGCGTCCCCACCGGCAGCCCCAGCAGGTCGATCCCGCGCGTGGTCACGTTCTCTCCCATCTCCCCCGGCCCCACGTCGAAGCCCGCCGCGCGCAGCTCGTCGTGCAGCTCCGCGTGGATCAGGTGCACCTGCCGCAGGTTGGGCGAGGTGGGGTCGCGCCGCACGCGCGAACGGTGCTTCACCGTCACGCCCTGGTGCGCGTCGCCCTCCACCCCCAGCCCGGCAACCAGGCGAATCCACAGCTCGTTCGGCTTGCTGAAGGAGTGCCTGCCGCTGCGGCTGACCGCCGTCACCACCGGCTGGGCTCTGGAATCCGTCTCCTGGTCTGGTGGCATGGAGCTCTATCGCGGCGGGATCCTGACGAGGTAGCCGGAGCGAAGCAGTTCCTCGTGTGAGACGGTGATCATCCTGCTCTGCTGCACCGGCCCGGTGCGCTGCCCGGCGGGCACGTCGTAAAGGAACAGGCGCACGGCGTCGCCGCGCACGTAGCCCTCCACCTGCACCCTCCTCCGCTGCCCGGGCTCCAGCAGCCGGTCGGGGTGCTCCTCCACCTGCATTGCGGGCGCGGGGTCCACCAGGTGCGACTGCTCCAGTTCGAAGATGGAGAACAGCACCGCGCTCTCCCCCGCGTTCTCCACCCACAATCCGCCGTCGCTTCTGGCGCCGGAAGGCGGGCTGAAGCAGGCGTAGCCCACGCAGGCGAAGGTCAGCAGCAGCAGGTCGCGCATCGGCGGTGACGCGGTGAACGGGATTGCAGTTGAATTGAAGCCCGCGCAGTTTGCGGGGGTTTCCGCGGGCTTTCCGCAGTTGTTGCGGCGGCTTCAGCCGCTCAGGCGCGGGGCTCGCGCCGACAACGAAAGCGGGCGCCCAACCGAAGCCGTGCGCCCGTCGTCCAGCGAATCCGGAGGCTCGGGCCCAGCGTGGAGCCCGCCGGGCGTGCCCGCTATTCCCTATTCCCTCTTCCCAACCCTCGCCCCTCAGACCTCCATCACCTCGGCTTCCTTGTGCTTCAGCAGGTCGTCGATCCTGTGGATGTACTCGTCGGTGAGCTTCTGCACCTCGGCCTGCTCGCGGCGCACGTCGTCCTCGGAGAGCCCCTCGTCCTTCTGGCGGTGCTTGATCTCGTCGTTGGCGTCGCGGCGCACGTTGCGCACCGCCACCCGCGCCTCTTCGGTGAGCTTGTGCAGCAGCCGCACGTACTCCTTGCGGCGCTCCTCCGTGAGCGGCGGGATGGGGATGCGGATGACGTTGCCGTCGTTGCTGGGGTTCACCCCAAGGTCGCTCTCGCGCAGCGCCCGCTCGATCGTCTTGATGAGTGACTTGTCCCAGGGCTGCACCATCAGCATCCGCGCCTCGGGCGCGCTCACCGTCCCCACCTGGTTCAGGGGGACGTGGCTGCCGTACGCCTCCACCTTCACGGTGTCCAGCAGCCCCGGGCTGGCCTTGCCGGTGCGCACACCGGCGAACTCGCGGCGCAGCGCCTCGATGGCGCCATCCATCCGCTGACGGGCTTTCTGCAGGCTGGGCATGGGGTCCGGGAGGTTGGGTTCAGGGGTCCGTGCGGTTCTTCACCAGCGTGCCGATGCGGTCGCCGCGCACCGCGCGTCCCACCGCGCCGGGCTCGTCCAGGTTCAGCACCATGATGGGCAGGTCGTTCTCCTTGCACAGCGACAGCGCCGCCGCGTCCATCACCCCCAGCTCGCGCGAGAGCGCCTCCAGGTAGGTGATCTCGGGGATGAACTGCGCGGTGGGGTCCTTCTTGGGGTCCGCCGTATACACCCCGTCCACCTTGGTGGCCTTGATGATGACGTCGGCCTCCATCTCGATGCCGCGCAGCACCGCCGCCGTGTCGGTGGAAAAGTAGGGGTTTCCCGTGCCGCCCGCAAAGATCACCACCCGCCCCTTTTCCAGGTGGCGGATGGCGCGCCGGCGAATGTACGGCTCCGCCAGCTGCTCCATGCGGATGGCGGTGAGCACCCGCGTCTCCAGCCCGCCGCGCTCCAGGGCGTTCTGCAGCGCCAGGGCGTTGATGACCGTGGCCAGCATCCCCATGTAGTCGGCGCTCACCCGGTCCATCCCCTGCGCGCTGGCCGTGGTGCCGCGGACGATGTTGCCGCCCCCGATCACCAGCCCCAGCGCCACCCCCATCTCGTGCACCGCGCGGATCTCCTCCGTGAGGCGGTGCACCACCGGCGGGCTGATGCCGAAGCCCTGCTCCCCCGCCAGCGCCTCGCCGCTGATCTTGAGCAGCACGCGCCGGTACTTCAGTCCGGCCGCCCCTTCCGCCGCGGGCGGCGAAAGGGGCACCTCCTGGGCCGCCTGGAGGGGCGCGGCGTCCACTTATTCGCCCAGGGCGAAGCGGGTGAACCGGCGCACCTCGATCTTCTCGCCGGTCTTGGCCGACACCTCGGTGATCAGCTGGCCCACCGTCTGGTCGGGGTTCTTGACGAACGGCTGCTCCAGCAGCGCCTGCTCGGCGAAGAACTTCTCCAGCTTCCCGTCCACGATCTTGTCCCAGATCTTCTCGGGCTTGCCGGACTCCTTCATCTGCTCGCGGTACACGGCGCGCTCGCGGTCCACCATCTCCGCGGGAAAGTCCTCGCGGCGGATGGCGACGGGGTTGGCGGCGGCCACGTGCATGGCGATGTCGCGGACCAGCGCCTGGAAGGCGTCGGTGCGGGCCACGAAGTCGGTCTCGCAGTTCACCTCCACCAGCACGCCGATCTTGCCGCCCATGTGGATGTAGCTGCCCACCGCGCCCTCGCGGGTCTCGCGCTCGGCGCGCTTGGCCGCCTTGGCCGCGCCCCGCGCGCGCAGGATGTCGATGGCCGCCTCGGTGTCGCCGCCGGCCTCGGTGAGCGCGCTCTTGCACTCCATCATCCCCGCCCCGGTGCGCTCGCGGAGCTCCTTCACGGCCTGTGCGCTGATTGCGATCGTCATGGCTTCCCGTCTTTCCGGATCTATGGTCTCAAAGGGTCGCGCGGCGGACTGCCTGGCGCGCGGGCCGCGGCGCGGGATTCTGTCGCCCCGCCGCCCCGCGCGCAACCCCGCCGGCGCGGATGGACGCCCGTCCCGGGGAACGGGCATGAAAAAGGGGCCGCCGGCACAGCGCGCCGGGGGCCCCTGCAAACCCTTCGCCGCGGCGCGCGCGGCGGGAGCTTACTCGTCGCCGTCGCCCTCGGCCCCACCGCCGCCCAGCACCCCGGCGATGGCGTCGGTGCGCGGACGGCGCTTGCGGCGCGGGCGGCGGCGCTGGCCCCCGCGGTCGTCGCCGCGGTCGGCGGGCTGGCGCTCGCCCGTCTCGCTGCTGTAGGTGGTCACCTCGGCCTCGTCGGCGCGGCGGCGGTCCTCGGCCGGCATGGCGGCGCGGGCCTCCACGATGGCGTCGGCGATGGCGTTGCTGATGACCTCCACCGAGCGGATGGCGTCGTCGTTGCCCGCGATGGGCACCGTGAGCACGTCGGGGTCGGCGTTGGTGTCGGCGATGGCGATCACCGGGAGCCCCAGCTTGTTGGCCTCGCTGATGGCGATGCGCTCGCGCTTGCTGTCCACCACGAACAGGGCGCCGGGCAGCCGGGCCATGTCCTTCACGCCGGCCAGGTACTTCTCCAGGCGCTCGCGCTCGCGGTCCAGCATCAGGCGCTCCTTCTTGGTGTAGTACTCGAAGGCGCCCTCGTCCTGCCCCCGCTCCAGCTCGCGCAGGCGGCGGATCTGCTTCTTCATGGTGGCGAAGTTGGTGAGCATGCCGCCCAGCCAGCGCTCCGTCACGTAGTAGCTGCCGCTGCGCTCCGCCGCGCTCTCGATCACCGGCTTGAGCTGCTTCTTGGTGCAGACGAAGAGGATGCGGTCCCCGCGGCTGATGACGGCCCGGGTGAGCTCCTGCGCCAGCTCGATCTGCCGCAGCGTCTTCTTGAGGTCGATGATGTAGATGCCGTTGCGCTCCGCGAAGATGAACTTGCGCATCTTCGGGTTCCAGCGGCTGGTCTGGTGTCCGAAGTGGACACCGGCTTCCAGGAGCTCCTGGATCTGCGGGAGGGCCATCGTGTGATCCTGCGGTTGCGGTTATCCCTGCGGCTTCACTCTGAAGCCCGGGCTTCCACCGCCGTCGTTCGCCCCTCCGACCCTCCCTTTGACGGGACGGCACCCGGAGGCGGGCGTCGGGCGGTGTGCTTGGTGTGGCGGGATTCAACGGCGAGGGGACAGGTTACAGGGTACAGGGGTTTGCTCCCTGTCACCTGTAACCTGTAACCTCTCGCCGTTCGCGCTCCCGCTTAGCGCTTGCTGAACTGGAACCGCTTGCGCGCGCCCGGACGGCCGGGCTTCTTGCGCTCCACCTCGCGCGGGTCGCGGGTCAGCAGACCCTCGGCGCGCAGGCGGCCGCGGAACTCCTCGTTCACCTTGAGCAGCGCGCGGGCCACGGCCAGGCGAATGGCGTCGGCCTGGCCGCGCACGCCGCCGCCGTTCACCGTCACCTTCACGTCGAACTGCCCCTCGGTCTCGGTGGCCGCCAGGGGGCGGGTGGCCGACTGGCGCAGGACGTGGCGGGGCAGGTGCTGCTCCAGCGTGCGGCCGTTCACCGTCCAGGTGCCGTTGCCGGGGCGAAGGTAGACGCGCGCCACGGAGGTCTTGCGGCGGCCGATCGCGTGGTACTGTTCGGTAGTCGCCATGATGCTCAGAAGGTCAGGGGCTCGGGGTTCTGGGCCTGGTGCGGGTGCTCCGCCCCGGCGTACACCTTCAGCTTCTTGCGCATCTGGCGTCCGAGGGCGTTCTTGGGCAGCATGCCCTTCACCGCAAGCTCCACCACCCGCTCGGGGTGCCGGGCCAGCATCTCACGGAAGGGGATGAACTTCTCCCCGCCCATGTAGCCGGTGTGCTTGAAGTAGGTCTTCTGGTCGGCCTTGTTGCCGCTCAGGCGGACCTTGTCCGCGTTGATGACCACGACGTAGTCGCCGGTGTCCAGGTGCGGCGTGTAGGTCGGCTTGTGCTTGCCGCGCAGGATGCGCGCGACCTCCGTGGCCACGCGGCCGAGGATCTTGCCTCCCGCGTCCACGACGTACCAGCGGTGCTCGATCTCGCCCGCCTTGACGGAATACGTCTTCATC
>DATAAG010000529.1:0-5168 GCA_036260235.1 Longimicrobium sp. | reverse complement strand
CGCCTCCCGACGCTCGGGAGCGCGCAGGAGGCGACGAAACCGCTCTCAGGGGCTGACGCGACGTGCGTTGCAGCCCTGTCGAAGCCAGAACCTCCTTCCGCGAGGCGCTTGGGAGCGATACTCGCTTATTTCAGGGCTAGGCAAGCCACAAGCCCCGTCCCGGCTCGCTGGCGCTCGCCAGACGGGGCTTCAGCTGCGTTGCCACAACCGCGGTCGACAGCCGCGGGCCAGGCCTCCCCCCGCCTGCGAACCGGCAGGATCGCAGGAGGCTGGCGTTCAATCGCCGGAGGCGGCGTGTTTGCGGGGGGCTACGGGCTGGGCGGCGCGGCAGAGCGCATCCATGGCGGCGTCGTCCTGCGACTCCCAGTCGACGGGAAAGGGCGTCAGCCGCCGCTTCTGGTCGGCGGCCTCGAAGCAGAGCCACCCCTCCGCCATCTCCGGCGGCAGGTAGTGGTGCCGCCGCGAATCCGATTCGATCTCACGATTTGGCACTACGTCCCACACCTGCCACTCCCGCCCGTCGCCATCGCGAAAGGTGCGGAATGCCATCCTCTGCTCCCTGCATCTGGGGACTTCTCCCAGGCACCTCCCCGAACTGCCACCCTCGCACGTCGCAGCAATCCCCGCGCCACCCGTTTCTCTCCCGCTGTTCATTCCGGCCGCCAAACGTTTGACCGACCTGTTACACCGATCCGTGTCAGTTCGGGCGTATTCATCTTCCGAAAATGCTAAGTGGTTGCAGGTACGCAGTTTGCATCAAGAAATCCGCTTGGATTCCACAGGGGAATGGGGACGACCGAAGATGGCACTGCGCGAATTCACGGACTCGAGAGGCACCACCTGGACCGCGTGGGACGTTCCGCCGCACCGCGTCTACACGCCCGCGCGCTCCGGGGCGGATCGCCGGAAGACGGAAACGCCCGGGTGGTCACCCGAGCGCCGCGCCGGGGGCGACCGGCGGCGCGGCGGGTCGGCGGCGCTGGCGCGCGGCTGGGTGTGTTTTACCTGCGGCACCGAGAAGCGGCGGCTGTATCCACCTCCCGACGGCTGGGACGCCTGCACGGACGAGGAGCTGGAGGCACTCTGCGCCAGCGCGGAGAGCCGGCCGGCCGCGGCGGCCGTCGCGGGCTGACGAGGACCCATGGCGATCCGGTGGTTCCAGACGGCCGACGGGGTGACCTGGCACGTCTGGAACGTTCTTCCGGGTCGCGCGGACGAGGAGCGGCGGACGGGATACGACCGCCGCAGTCCGGACCCCGTGATCCGCTACACCGGGCCGGAGCGGCGGGTGAACCCCGACCGCCGGCAGCCGCTCCCCTTCCTTTCCCCGGACCTGGCCCGCGGGTGGCTGGCGTTCGAATCCGACACCGAGAAGCGGCGCCTGGCCCCCATCCCGCAGCGCTGGGAGAGCCTTTCCGACGCGGAGCTCACGCGGCTGTGCGAGCAGGCGCGGCCGGTCGTGCTGCCGCCGCTGCCGATCGAGAAGGGGACAGGGGACAGGGAATAGGGAATAGGGAATAGCGGGCGCGAACGCGCCCGGGCGGCGGCTTGCATCGTGCGGCGAGCTCGCGGTGAATGGGTGAGACAGTCCGGAGCAGCTGGAGCCCGACGATGGCCGTCTATCCTGACGCGATGACGCTGGGCGAGGCGCGGGCTCGGTTCTTCGCGCGCTGGGGCCTGGGCCCGGACGGCGGCTACGGCGACCGCTGGGTACGCGTGGAAACCAAGCCCATCCCCGTCTATTTCCCCAACACCCGATCCCGCGTGGACGCGGCGAAGCTGCACGACCTGCATCACGTGGCCACCGGCTACGGCGCGGACTGGCCCGGCGAGGCGCAGATCGCGGCGTGGGAGATCGCCGGCGGATGCGGACGGTACGGGTGGGCGTGGCTGCTGAACCTGGGCGCCTTCACCATCGGGATCGTCCTCTGGCCGCGCCGCCTCTTTCGCGCGTTCGTCCACGGCAGCCGCGCATCCAACCTCTACCACACACCCTTCGGCGACGATCAGCTCGCGACGGTCACGGTCGGTGAGCTGCGGCGGCGGCTCGGCATCGCGGAGGCCGAGCCGCAGCCCGAAGCGCGCGACCGGGTGCGGTTCGCCGCCTGGTGCGCGGCCGGGCTGGCCTGGTACGCCGCCTGGGCGATGGGAGGCGCCGCGGCGCTGTACCTGGTCGCCCGCGCGGCGGGGCTCGTCTAGCAGGTTCTTCTTCCCCCGGCAGCTTCTCCATCCGGGGACCTTTCCCTGACGGATCCCCGAGCGCCACGGCGTCGCGCGCCTGGACGCGGCCGGCAAGAAGTGGCGGACGACCTCCGGGAACAAGGAATCGCGGGCGCGACGCGTCCGGTGCGCAGCGGTGGCTAGGGCAGCTTCTCCAGCACCATCCACGAGCCCACGGTCATGGCGGTGATACGGCCGGCGGCGTCTTCGTGGAAGCCGAAGCGGCGGGTGCCGTCGGGGCTGCGGAAGAAGAGCGGCTCCACCTCGATCCACGGCTCGTCCCACACCATCAGCGCGCCGTCGTCGCGCACGGTGACCACCACGTCGTCCACCCGCTGCTGGTCCGGCGGGCAGGTGTGGCAGTACGTGGCGCCGCGGTAGGTGCCCTCCAGCCGCCGCAGCCGGGCGACGGCGGCGGGGTCCGGCGGGGGAACGGTGATCGTCCTCCGGTCCGGGAACCAGCGGTTCAGCAGCGCCCGCCGCACCACCCACCGCAGGTCGCTCCCCTCGCGGTGGCCGGCCACGAACACCCCCAGCTCGTGGTCCGGCAGCAGCACCATCAGCGAGCTGAAGCCCGCCACGTCGCCGCCGTGCTCCCAGATGCGCTCGCCGTGGGTGTCCGCCTCCTGGATGCCCAGTCCCCAGCCGGGGAGCCGCGGGTGCAGCGTCGCCTGCCGCGAGAGCATGGCGCGCACGGCGGTGTCGGTGAGGATGCGCGCGTCCCCCAGCCGCCCCTCCTGCAGCAGCGCCGTCATGAACCGCCCCATGTCCGCGCCCGTGCTGCTGATGGACGAGGAGGGCGGGGTGTGGTACCGCTCCCACGGCACCGCCACCACCCGGCCGCTGTCCACCTCGTACGCCCGCGACGCGTCCGCCCGCAACCACTCCGGCACGGTCACCTGCGTGCGCGACATCCCCAGCGGGCCCCAGACGCCGCACGCCAGGTAGCGCTCATACTCCATCCCCGACACCTCTTCCACCAGCAGCCCGGCGAGCGCCGCGGTGTAGCTGGAGTACGACGGCAGCTCCCCCGGCGGGTGGACGCGCACCAGGCGGTCCGCCGAAAGGAAGCGGGCCAGCGGCAGCACGTGCGCGGTGTCCTCGCGCACCAGCCGGCCGGGGAGCTCGTCGAAGCCGGCGCTGTGCGTCAGCAGGTGCCACGGCGTCACCGGCGCGGCGAAAGCGTCCGGCACCCGCGTGCGGCGCAGGTAGCGGTTGACGTCCTGGTCCAGCCGGATGCGCCCGCGGTCGGCGAGCTGCACCACGGCCGTCGCCGTGAAGACCTTGCTGATGGAGCCGATCTGGAAGACGGTGGAATCCGGGCTCACGCGCCGGCCCCGCTCCACGTCCGCGTAGCCGTAGCCGCGCGACAGCAGCACGCGCCCGTCCTGCACCACCGTCACCACCGCGCCGGGAATCTGCCGCTCCGCCATCGCCGCGGGGACGACGGAGTCCATCATCCGCGCCAGCTCGGCGGGGTCGATGCGGACGATCCCGCGCGCGGGCGGGGTCTGCGCGCCGGCGCACGCGGGTGCGGCCAGGGTGAAGGCGAGGAGAAGGGAGGGATACAGGGCGGATGGAGTGCGCATGCGGGTCGCTCCGGGTGCGGGTTCGGAACGGCACGGTGCGCACCGGCGCGGGGGCGCGCTACGGGTGTGTGACGATGCGGACCCGGCGCGGGACGAGCCGGCCCGGCGGGACGCGAGCCCGCGCCTGAGCGGCTGAAGCCGCCGCTGGGAAAGCCACAAGCCCCGTCTCGCCGCCGCTGACGCGTCGGCGAACGGGGCTTCAACTGCACGTATGGGGCGGATCCTCGCCACGTGGCTGCCTCCCGGCGAGGGGAGAGGAGAGCCTTCGGTCGCGCCCCAGGATCGGAGAACGGGCGGGTACCGCGCGGGCGCTCCCCTCAGGAAAACAACGCTGGGGGATTGCCAGAGCCCAGTCCGCGCAGGCGGACTTCGTGATGTTCCAGCAGCGGTTTCAACCGCCGGGCGCGGAGCCCGCTCCATTCGCTCCAGGAGGCGGGCTGCACGGTGCCTGATCGGGATTGCGTGACCGGCGTCAACCGCCGGGCGCGAGGGCGGCTACATCCCGAAAAACCCGCGGATGCGCGCGAGCAGCGACGGGCGCTGAAGGTCCGAGGCGTTGCTGCGGCCCGCGACGTATTCCGCCTGCAGCCCGTGAATGCTCCGGCCGCCCTTCTGCTTCTTCTGCTCGGCCACGGCGTCGCGGTGGGCCTGCAGCCTCTCGGCCGCGTACACCAGGCCGTGCAGCTCGCCGCGCAGGTCGTCCCACCAGGGGCCTTCCAGCTCCGTCACCTCGTGCAGCACGCCCGGCTTCGCGTTCACGGAGACCGCACCCGTCTTCACGCGCTTGCGCCACCCCACCCCCGCGTCCGGCGGCGTGGCGACGTGCAGCTCCCACTCCGCGTCGTCTTCGTCCTTCCTGGGCTTGTGGTGCAGGCGCAGCACCAGCGCGTTGCGGCGGATGATGGCGTAGTGCCGGTGGAACTCCGCCCCCGCGGGAAACCGCAGCCCCGCCGTCAGGCCGTGCTCCTCCCGCCATCCCCGGGGCACCGCCGGCTGCCCCACGTAGCCGCCGAGCGCACAGAAGACCCGGGCCAGCCGGCGCAGCGTCTTTTCCTCGTCCGACGTGAGCATTGCACCTCTCAGGGTACGCCGTTCACTTCGCCTTCAGCCGTCGTCGCCGATCCCGCACCCGCCGCATCATGCCAACTCCGCGAAAGGAACCGATCCGAGGGACAGGTCAGTGCCCAGAGCCGGTCACCAGCACGGGCAAGTAGATTCCTCGGTCGGCGCCCAAACTCCTGTGCGATAGGACGGGATGACGCGGCGCCTCCCTCGGAATGACACTCCGGCCGTTTTTTCCGACCTCGTATCACCCGTCACCCATCACTCCATCACTCCGTCACTCCGTCACTCCATCAC
>DATAAG010000528.1:0-1738 GCA_036260235.1 Longimicrobium sp. | reverse complement strand
CCCGCCACCGAGGGCCTCACCCACCGCCAGGTCCGCACCCTGATCGCGGAGAACCTGGACGAGCTGCTGCGCCAGGCCCGCGACGAGGACCCGCTGCCGAAGGAGGTCCGCGAGCGCGCCGGAGTGGCGCCGCTGGCGCAGGCGCTGGAGTGGATGCACCGCCCCGGCTCGCTGGCGGAGGCGGAACTGGGGCGGCGGCGGCTGGCGTTCGAGGAGCTCTTCTTCCTGCAGCTCCTCTACGCGCAGGCGCACCACCGCGCCGCCATGGAGCGCCCGGGGATCGCCTTCGAGCGGCGCGACAGCCTGGTGCGCCCCTTCCACCGCTCCCTCCCCTTCACCCTGACCGCCGCACAGAAGCGGGTGCTGAAGGAGATCGGCGAGGACATGTCCAGCCCGCGGCGCATGAACCGGCTGCTGCAGGGCGACGTGGGATCGGGAAAGACCGTCGTGGCGCTCTTCGCCATGCTGCGCGCGGCGGAGAACGGGTACCAGGCCGCGCTGATGGTGCCCACGGAGATCCTGGCGGAGCAGCACGCGCGCACCCTGCAGACGCTGCTGGACGGCCTTCCCGTCGGCGTCACGCTCCTTACCGGGCGGCTCTCGGCAAAGCAGTGGAAGGAGGTCAGCTACCGCATCGCCACGGCGGACGCGGACATCGTGGTGGGGACGCACGCGCTCATCCAGGAGGGCGTGCAGTTCCGCCGGCTGGGGCTGGTGGTGGTGGACGAGCAGCACCGATTCGGCGTGAAGCAGCGGCTGGCGATCCAGGAGATGGGCGTCAACGCCGACACGCTGGTGATGAGCGCCACCCCCATCCCGCGCTCCCTGGCGCTGACGCTGTACGGCGACCTGGACATCTCCGTGCTGGACGAGCGCCCTCCCGGCCGCCGGCCGATCAAGACCGCGCTGCGCTCGGAGTCGCACCGGGGCAAGGTGCTGCAGTTCGTGCGCGACCAGGTGCGCAGGGGGCGGCAGGCGTACATCGTCTACCCGCTGGTGGAAGAGTCGGAGAAGGTGGAGCTCAAGGCCGCCACCGCGGAGTTCGAGCAGCTGCGCGAGGTTTTTCCGGACCTGCGGCTGGCGCTCATCCACGGGCAGATGGCGGGCGAGGAGAAGGACCGGACGATGCGCGCCTTCGCCGCCGGCGAGGTGGACGTGCTGGTGTCGACCACGGTGATCGAGGTGGGGATCGACGTGCCCAACGCCACGGTGATGGTGATCGAGCACGCCGAGCGCTTCGGCCTGTCGCAGCTGCATCAGCTGCGCGGGCGCGTGGGACGCGGCTCGGAGGAGAGCTTCTGCATCCTCCTCTACTCCGGCCAGGGCTCCTTCGAGCGCCTGAAGGTCTTCGCCAGCACGGAGGACGGCTTCGCCATCGCGGAGGCCGACCTGCGGCTGCGCGGCGCGGGCGACCTGTTCGGCGCGCGGCAGTCCGGCCTTCCCGCCTTTCGCTTCGCGAACCTGGAGACGGACCTGAACCTCCTGTCGATCGCCCGGGGCGAGGCGCGCGCCATCGTGGAGCGCGACCCCGAGCTGGCCCGCCACCCCGAGCTGCGCGCCGCCATGGCCACGCGCTACGAAGAGCGCGCCCGGCTCTTCCGGGTGGGGTAGGACACGAGGAGGACGCGAGGAATTTCGCCCGCCTCCGCCGCCACGGGTTGAAGCCCGCCACGGGCTAAAGCCCGCGGCTGGAAGTGCCAGAAGCCCGGTCCCGGCTCGCTTGCGCTCGCCGAACCGG
>DATAAG010000527.1:0-6831 GCA_036260235.1 Longimicrobium sp. | reverse complement strand
GGCGGACGCGGTGCTGGACGGGACGGCGGCGCCGCCCGACGCCGGTACGACGGACGAAGGCGGCGCCACCCAGGCGGACAGCACCGACCGCCGCTGGGGCGGGCACCTGGGCAGCGGCGGCTGACGGAAAGGACGGGGCGGGCGGCGATCGCCCGCCCCCACGGCTGCCGTACCGATCCGGGAAACCACATCGGAAGGTACGGAGAAACGGGGTGGGGCAGAGGGAGCCCGGACGCACTGTCGTCCCAGTTCCGCCGTTGCGCTCCGTTCCTCTGCATCTCCATCCTTCTGCAGGATCTGGCATCAGGTATCCAGCGTCTCCGTGAGCGCCGCCACCAGCTGCTCCGCCAGCTGCCCGGACGCGGGGGAGAACTCCGGCGGCGGCTCCACGGCCTCCGGCTCCCATCGGCCCCTCCCGGCCCTGCGGGCGGACTCCAGCAGCTCCTCCGCCTTGAGGCGCTCCTGCGCCTCGTCGCGGCGCCGCGCCACGACCAGGGCAAAGCTGGCCGCCATCTCCTGCCGCACCCACTGCCCCAGCGAGGCCGCTCCGGACGCCACGTTGATGAGCGCCTCGGCGGCGCGTTCCAGGTCGCTGCCGCCGTCAACCATCTGCCACACGCGGGTCCACGCCTCCTGGAACGCCGCCGCGTCGCCGCTGCCGCCGGCGGCCTGCGCCAGGTTGGACCAGGCCAGCAGCCGGTCCGAGGCGCGCGTCAGGTGCGGCAGGACGGCGGTAAAGGTCTCGAACGCCCGGGCGTAATAGCCGCGCGACATCCAGTACCGCGCCACGTCGTGCGCCAGGGCGGGCAGGCGCGGGTGGCGGCGGCCGTAGCTGCGGAAGGCGGCGCGGGCGTACATCTCGGCGTGCTCCGCGTGCTCGCCGGTGGCGGTGATGCAGAACAGGTCGTGCAGCACCATGGAGCGCACGGACCACAGCCCGTAGCGCCGCGAGGCCCGCAGCGCGCGCAGCAGCCGCACCCGCGCCTTGGGCGCGTCGCCGCGCTGCATGTGCAGGTTGGCGATCCCCAGGTGCGCCAGTCCGTAGTAGCGCCAGTCGCGGTTGCGGCGCGCCAGCGCCAACGCGCGGCGGAACCACGTCTCCGCCCGCCGGTAGTCCGCCGCGCGGCGGGCCACCAGCCCCACCAGGTGCGCCGGCCCGGCCTCTTCGGGCGTGGCCAGGGCGGCGCGCTGCGCAAAGGAGAGCGCGGTGCGCGGGAAGCCGTGGTCGCTGGCCCAGCGCGAGATCTCTTCGCACACCTCCGACACCTCCGACTCCGGCACCCGGTCCGGCGCCGCGAGCAGCCGCGCCATCGCCTCCAGCAGCGGGCGCACGGGATCGTCCGGTGGCACGTCCTCCTCGATGCGCTCCGTGCGGCGGCGCAGGGATCCGGGGGAAAAGAGCGTGGCGCGCGCCTCCGGACGCGCGGCGGACCACAGATCTACGTCGCGAAGCGATTGCCACAGCAGCACGCCCAGCTCGCTCCGCGTCTCTTCGAGGACGTAAAAGCCCTCGTACGGCTCGTCCTGCAACAGCAGCCCGGGCGGCACTACCCACGGCCGTGGGGAGCGGCGCTTGGTCTCCGGGTGGGGCTTGCTCATCGACGTTCTCCCGCGCATGGAAGGTGGCTCACGGTAAGGCGGAAAAGACACGATATACGCCCCGGCGGCGCCCTGCCAGTGGACAGAGTAAACAGGTTCGGACGCTGGCGCAATGAGCGCGAGCCTTACATGGAAGTGAGCAGGGTGACCAGGGCCGCGGCAGGCCGCTTGGGAGCGGCCGGATTGTGGGTGGGGGATGCGTGCGGCTAGGTTGGCCGCGGCAGGACGCCCTCTTCACCCATCGCCCGTGCCCGCCGCCGATGAGCGACACCGAAGCGACACAGGGCAAGACGCCGCGCGAGTCGGCGTCCACGCTCTCCGAGAGCATGATGCCGGACCAGCTGAACCATCACGGCAACGTGTTCGGCGGCGAGATCCTGGCGCTGGTGGACAAGTGCGGCGGGGTGGTGGCGCGCCGGCACGCCCGCACCCCCGTGGTGACGGTGATGGTGGACCGGGTGGAGTTCCGCGAGCCGATCTACGCCAGCGACTACGTGGAAGCCCACGGGCGGCTGGTGTACGTGGGACGCACCTCCATGGAGGTGATGGTGACGGTGGAGGCGGAGCAGATCGAGTCGGGCAAGCGGCGCGTCACGAACGTCTGCTACCTGACCTACGTGGCGCTGGACAGGCTGAACGGCCGCCCCACTCCCGTGCCGCCGCTGCTGCTGGAGACGGACGAGGACCGCCGCCTGCACGCCGCCGCCGCGCGCCGGCGGGAGATCCGGGAAGCCGAGCGGAACGCGTGAGGGGAAGGACGAGGATCAGGTGCCCGGGTTTCAAGTGCCCAGCAAAGGGAAACCGCTCCCCGCGCACTTGATCCCGGGAACTGGACACTGGACACTTCTGTTTTCATGATCGACGGAATCCACCCCCGCCTGGACCGCCAGCTCCGCTTCGTCCTGGAGCTGGACCGGCTCAAGGGCATCCTGCGGCAGACGCGCGTGCTGGACGGCGCGCGGCAGGAGAACAGCGCCGAGCACTCGTGGCACCTGGCCCTCTGTGCGCTGGTGCTGGCGGAGCACGCGCCGCCGGGCACCGACCTGCCGCGCGTGCTGAAGATGGTGCTGGTGCACGACGTGGTGGAGATCGACGCCGGCGACGCCTTCTGCTATGACCCGTCGGCCAACGTGGGAAAGGAGGAGCGGGAGCGGCTGGCGGCGGAGCGGATCTTCTGCCTGCTGCCGGCGGAGCAGGCGGGCGAGCTGCGGGCGCTGTGGGAGGAGTTCGAGGCGGGCGCCACCCCCGACGCGCGCTTCGCCGTCGCCCTGGACCGGCTGCAGCCCCTGCTGCTGAACTTTGCCGGCCGGGGCGGGAGCTGGCGGGCCAACGCCGTCACGCACGACCACGTGCTGGTGCGGATGGACCCCATCCGCCACGGCGCCCCGGAGCTGTGGCCCCTCGTCGTGCGCCTGCTGGACGAAGCGGTGTCGCGCGGCTACCTGCTGCCGGCGGCACCCTGATCTTTGTCCCGGAAAGGTCGCAGGTAATACCGGGTTCGGCAAACGACCTGTCTCACACAGAGTCAGCAGAGGGACAAGGCTGCTCTGTTAACTCTGCCGACTCCGTGTGAGGCCGATTCTCTTTGCGGATCCGGTATCGCAACAAGGGCACTCCTGATCCCGTAGCCGCACCGATGCGCAAACGCCCGCGGGAGACGCGCTCCCGCGGGCTTGCTCGCACGCTGCCGGATAGTTGTCCTGCTAGTTGCCGCCGACGACGGGGCCGCTGGACGTGGTTCCGCCGCACCCCGCTGTTCCGGGGGTGCAGGTGGAGTCGGACTTGTTGCCGCCTACTACCGGGCCGCCGTCGTAGCTGGGACCGTCACCAGGGCCGAGTGGGTCTCTTCCGGCCTCGCCGCAGGCGGCAAGTACAACGGCGAGAGCGATGCCGGAAAAAAGGCGCTTGCGGCTCATGGGGTCCCTCCGGTAGTACAGCGTGCCCAGCAATTCAGGTCTTGCCCACCTTCGGGCAAGCACCGTGCCCGGGCGGCGCCACCCGCCCGGAAAAAGTCGTATGTTCCAGTCCGGTCAGTGTTTCCCGAAAGGCAGTCTCCGTCCCGAATCGTCGTTTGTAGTGGTCAGCGCAGCGCCGCCAGGCGCTCTTCGGTGGCGCGGGAGTGGTGCCGGGCCCCGACGGACCGAAAGCTTTCCGCGGCGCGCGCGTACAGCTCGGCGGCTTCGTCCCGCCGCTGCTGCGCCTCGCGCAGCAGGCCCAGCTCGCGCGTCATCTCGGCGCGCTCGAACTCCGTCGCGGCACCTTCGCCCATCTCCAGCGCGTGCAGCAGGTACCGCTCGGCGTCGTCCAGGCGCCCCTCCAGGCGCGCCTGCATGCCGCGGAACTTCTCCACCTCGGCCAGCGTGGCGTGGTCGCCCACCACGCGCGCCGCGCGCTCCGCCTTTTCCAGCGAGGCCTGCGCCCGTGCCGTTTCACCGATTTGCAGCAGCGCCTGCGCGCGGTTGCTGTACAACCGTGCGAGCACCGGCGAATGGGACAGCCGCTCGCCGATCTCGATCCCCCGGCTGATGTACACCTCGGCTTCCATCCACTCGCCCAAGTAGACGCTGACGGTGCCGAGGTTGTTGTACGCCATCATGGCGTTGGCGCTGTTGCCGGAGCGCACGAAGGAGCCCACGCTCTCCAGGTACAGGTTCCTGGCCTCGCGCAGGTCGCCCTGCAGGTGCGCGATCACGCCGGCGTTCTGGCAGGCCAGCCCCGCCAGCTCGTCGTCGCCCAGGTCCAGCGCCAGGTCCAGCGCGCGGGCGTAGAGGGCGCGGGCGCCGTCCCAGTCCCCCACCCAGTACCGCACGATTCCCAGAACGTTCATCGCGCGGGCGGCGGACTGGCGGTGGCCGTGGCGCTCGGCGATCTCCAGGCTCAGCGCGGCCAGCTCCTCCGCCTCGTCGAAGCGGCGCTGCTGGCTGCGGACGCGCGCCTGCCCCCGCAGCGCGTCGGCGGCGGCGGACATGTCGCGGTCCAGCACCGAGGCGCGAAAGGCCAGCGAGTACAGGCGCGCCGCCGCGTCCCAGTGCCCCAGCCCCTCCGCCGAGGCCGCGCGCTGCGCCAGCCCCCGGGCGTCGTCCGCCGTGAGCGGCGGGGGCGGCTCGCGGGTGGCGCTAGCCATCGGCGGGAAGGCGCAGGATGAAGGTGGAGCCGTGCCCCGGCTCGCTCTCCACCCGCAGCTCGCCGCCCAGCAGGCGCGCGAGCTTGCGGGAGATGGTGAGCCCCAGCCCCGTGCCCCCGCGCGCCGTGCCCCCCGCCTGCTCGAACTCGTGGAAGATGCGCTCCTGGTCCTCCACGGCGATCCCGGGGCCGGTGTCGCTCACCCGCAGCTCCACCCAGCGGCGCCGCACGCCGTCCTCGTCCTCGATTCCCTCCCCCGCCGCCAGCGCCACGCTCACCGTGCCGCGGTCGGTGAACTTGACCGCGTTGGACAGGAGGTTCACCAGGATCTGCCGCACCCGGTCCGCGTCGCTGGAGAGCGGGGGAAGGGGCACGTGGGGGGTGACGGCGAGGGCCAGGTGCTTCTCCCGCGCCTGCGGCTCCACCGTCTGCAGCGCCTGGTCCACCACCTCGTACGGGTCGAAGGGCTGGATCACCAGCTCCAGCTTGCCGGCCTCCATCTTGGAGAGGTCCAGCACGTCGTTCACCAGGTACAGCAGGTTCTCCGTGGCCCGTTGCGCCCGGCTGAGGAAGGGGAGCGACTCGGGGGGGATCTGCCCCACCACGCCGTCCAGGAGCAGCGCGTTGTACCCAAGGATGGCGTTCAGCGGGGTGCGCAGCTCGTGGCTCACGGAGGCGAAGAAGCGGTCCTTGGCGGCGGCGCTCCAGCGCAGCTCCTCGTTGGCGCGCTCCAGCTCGCGCGAGCGCTCCGCCAGCGCGCCGTGCAGCCGCGCGTTGCTGATGGCCACCGCCGCGTGCCCCGCCAGGGTGAGCGCCAGCCGCACGTCCCGCGGGGTGACCTCGTACGGGCGGCGGTAGCCGATCACCAGCGCGCCGAAGGTTTCGCCGAAGAGCGCCAGCGGCACGCCGAGCCCCACGCGCATCCCCTCCGCGGCGTGAAAGGGCTCCGCGACGCGGCCGTCCGGCTCCGCCTCCAGGGTGAGCGGCTTTCCCGCCTGCGCCACGCGGTCGGCGAAGGGGTCGTCGGCGGCGCCGTCGGAGCCGCGCAGGCCGGCGGAGGCCAGGGTGCGGATCCTTCCCCCCTGCGTGGCGCTGACGGTGACGTAGTGCGCGCCCAGCAGGGTGCGGGTGAAGCGCGCCACCATCTGCAGCACCTCGTCGGGGTCCAGCGTGCGGTTGGCGGCCAGCCCCAACACGTGCAGCGCCTCGCTCTCCTCCGCGCGGCGGCGCAGGGTGTCGCGCTCCTCCTCCAGCGCGCGCACCCGCTCCGCCTGCTCGCCCACGCGCGCCAGGGCCACGGCCAGCGCCTTCCATCCCCCGCCCTCTCCCTCCCCCTGCACCGGGCCGATGAGGACGACGGCGCCCTTCGCGGCGTCGGCCGCGCCGTTGCGGAGCGGCAGGAGCAGGGCGCTGGCGCCGGGGTGCGCGGCGGCGTCTTCAGGGAAGGTTGGGCTGAGCGGACGGACCACGGGGGCGGGCGCGTGCAGCGCCTCGGCGCGCAGTCGCGCGGAGACGGACGAGCCCTCCGGCCACACTGCCAGCGGCTCTCCCTCCGCATCCAGCCACACCGCGCCGCGGCCGCCTTCCGCCAGCACGCGCAGCGCCGATGCATGGTCGGCGCTCTCGTAGACGCGGATGAGGATGTCGCGAAGGTCCATCACGCGGGGCGGCGGAGTTCCGCGCGCGGCCCGGCGGTCCGTCGGGACCCGGGAAGCAGCCGCGCGGAGGAGGTGGAGAAGTGCAACTTAGTGCCCCCCGCCCCCGCGAACAATCCACCCCTTCGCGCGAGGGCGCCTTCGGTGCGAGCGCCTGTATCACCAGCGAGACTTCCGCGCGGGTGTCGCAGGCGGCCGGGAGCCTGCGGCCAACCTTTTCCGTGCGCGCCGGCATCTGAAGCCGGTCGTCCACGCGCAAGACGCTTGACAGCACGGACGACCTGCTAAATATTCAGCACTACCTGCTGAGAAATCAGCACTTCCCGCCGCCCTTCCTCATCCGGCTCCTAGACCGCATGTCTTTCCTTCGATCTTTTGCCGCGGGTGCGCTGGGCGTGCCGCTGCTTTCCGGCGCGCTGCAGGCCCAGGCTCCCGCGTCCGCCTCCCCGTCCGC
>DATAAG010000526.1:0-4450 GCA_036260235.1 Longimicrobium sp. | reverse complement strand
GGATCCCGCGTACACATAAGGCAGGCCTCCTTGCACGGGGTATGTTGGTCCTCGACAAACCACACACTCCGCACAAGAGCCTGCCGCGTCAAGAGATTTCTCTTGGCGCGGCTCCGTTTACGGAATTATGACCAACCCTCATTTCAATCGCTGTCGCGGACTCCGCAAAAACACCGCGGGTCCCCGCCTCCACGCCGGGACCCGCTTGCTATTCCCTATTCCCTACAGTTCAGTGGCTCTCCCGCGACCCGTACCCCTCGCCCACGGGGCGGTCCGGCGGAATGTACGGGGCGCCGTCGTTCACCGCCTCGGTGACGCTGTGGGTGCCGTACGTCTGCGAGCCCAGGTCCTCCACCAGGTGCGCGGCCGTGTCGGACTGGTTCTCGTTGGTCTCGCCGTACTGCGAGTCCACCTCCAGGTCCTGCATCACCGCCTCGTCCGCCGCCTCCGACATCTCGCCCCGGTGCAGCTCGTCCACCACCAGCTCGTTGGTGAACGCCTCCAGCCCCAGGATCTCCGTGATCACCTGCTCCGCGACGGAGACCTCCGAGTCGCTCCCCACGCGGCCGCTGAGCGTGACGTGGCCGTCGCGCACCCGCACCTCGATCCAGTCGGGGTCCAGCTCCGGGTGCTCCCGCAGCGTCTGCATGACCAGGTCGTACAGCTCGTCGTCCGTCATCCCCGAGAAGTCGAAGATGTCTCCCGTGTACCTGCCGGCCATGCTGTCTCCCCCCCTGACGGCGTTACTTAGAAGTGGATGGCTCCGCCCACCGTGACCCCCACCGCCGGGTTCCACTCCCGGCGCTCCGCGTCGGGATTCGGCAGGAAGCCGCTGGGCGTCCGCATCCGCCACAGGCGGCCCGACGCCTCCACGCGCAGCGAGACGTTGCGGGCCGGGAACCAGTCGGTCCCGAGCCCCGCCCCCACCGCAAACGAGGGGCCGAAGCGGAAGAACTCGGTGCTGTCCACCGCCACCTCCTCTTCCGCGAAGGTGCCGCGGAGGTCGCCCACGAAGCCGCCCGTCCCCGCCACGAACGGCGCCAGCCCGTTCCAGGTGCGCGGGCCGGTGAGGTGAAAGCGCAGCGCCACGTCCGCCATCCCCACCGTGGCGGGGACGGTGGTCCCCAGGTCCGTCGTCGTCACCACATCGGTCTCGGCGTCGAACTCCGCGTCAAAGAGCCGGCGGTCCGTCAGGAGCAGGCCAAGGCCTCCCTCGATGGACAGCGGCCCCGCAGCGCGAATCTGGTACCGCACGCCGAACACCGGGCCGGAGCGCGGGCCCATGGGCACCGAGACGCTGTCGGAGATGGAGATGTCGGGGTCGGCGATGATGAAGCCTGCGAACGCACCGGGGCTCTGCGTGGCCTCGATGTACTCGTACGGGGAGGGGATGGTCTGCGCCGCGGTGGCGCGGGCGCCCGCCGCGAGGGCGGAGGCAAGCAGCAGGGCGGTCCGCGAAAGTCGCATCATGAGGCCAGTGGTACAGGCAGCGCGTGCCGATTGAAAACGAGCGCGGCGGGGCGCGCGGCCGCCGCCGGGGAGAACGTCGAGGTCCCGGACGGAGCCTGCCGTCCAGGACCGCGCTTATAGCCGCCCGAAGCTACGGTTTGTTCCGCCGCGCGCAAGGAGCCCGGCCCCTCCCCGCACAAACTGCGTGCGAAGAGGGGAGAACTGCACGATCGGTCCGACGTGCGTCGACTGGCATCTCACTGCGTCCGCGGGGGCCCCCTCCCCCCGGCCCCCTCCCCCGCTGCGCGGGAGAGGGGGAGAACTTCACTGCGCTGCGAAGTGTCATTCCGAAGGAGGCGTCACCCGTCACTCGCGTCCGGCAGGATCCCGGACGCCGACTGAGGAATCTACTCGCCGAGCCTGGTGGCGGTTCGAAACGTCGAGAACCTGCCCGACCACCCCTCCCCCGGGGTTGGGGGAGGGGTCGCCCGCCGTTGCGAGGAACGAGCAAAAGGCCGGGCGGGGGAGAGGGCCACCCGCGCAGCGGGCCGTGGGGGAAGACCGTCCCATACCGGAAAATCCGCTGGAACGGCGTGAACCCACCCTGCCACCTCCCTCCCCCCCGCAGTTTGTGGGGGAGGGCCGGGGAGGGGGGCGCTTGCGGTCACGCAGAAGTCCGACGAAGCGTCACGAGGCTTCGTCCACCACCCCTCCCCCGGGGTTGGGGGAGGGGTCGCCCGCCGTTGCGAGGAACGAGCAAAAGGCCGGGCGGGGGAGAGGGCCTCCCGCGCAGCGGGCCGTGGGGGAAAACTCGGCCCGTCCTCGAATCCCTTCCGCGCGCTCCGAACCCGCCCCTACCGCACCCGCAGGTCCTTCCCCGTCATCGCCGCCGGCGGGACGAGGCCGATCAGCCCCAGGATCGTCGGCGCCACGTCGCACAGGGCGCCGTCCTGCAGGCCGGACGCCGTCCGCCGCCCCTCCGGCTCCACCAGGATGATCCCCACCGGGTTCGTCGTGTGCGCGGTGTGGGGGCCGTTGGTCTCCGGGTCCCACATCTGCTCGCAGTTGCCGTGGTCCGCCGTCACCAGCAGCGTGGTCCCCGTGTCGCGGCAGGCGTCCAGCACCTGCCCCAGCCCCTCGTCCACCGCCTCCACCGCCTTCACCGCCGCCTCCATCACCCCCGTGTGCCCCACCATGTCCGGATTGGCGTAGTTGCACACCAGCACGTCGTAGTTCCGAGAGCGGATCGCCTCCACCAGCCCCCTGGTCACCTCGGGCTCGCTCATCTCCGGCTGCAGGTCGTACGTCCGCACCTTCGGCGAGGAGACCAGGCGGCGGTCCTCGCCGGGGGGCGGGTCTTCCAGCCCGCCGTTGAAGAAGTAGGTGACGTGCGGGTACTTCTCCGTCTCCGCGGTGCGAAAGCTGGTGCGGCCGTGCGCCGCCAGCACGTCGCACAGCTTGTCGCCCAGCGGCTGCGGCGGAAACGCGGCGGGGAGGGGAAAGTCCTCGTCGTACTGCGTCATCGTCGCCACCTCCACCCTCGGGCGTTCCGGGCCGCGGTCGAAGGCGTCGTACTCCTCCGCCGCCAGTGCGCGCGTGAGCTGCCGCGCCCGGTCCGCGCGGAAGTTGAAGAAGATGACGCAGTCGCCGTCCTTCAGCCGCCCCACCGGCTCGCCGTCCTCGCCCACCAGCACCCGCGGCTCCACGAACTCGTCCGTCTCGCCCCGCGCGTACGCGTCGGCGATGGCCTGCACGGGGTCGTGCACGGGCTGCCCCTCGCCGTAGACGATGGCGCGGTACGCCTTCGCCGTCCTGTCCCAGCGCTTGTCGCGGTCCATCGCCCAGTAGCGGCCCATGATCGTCGCCACCTTGCAACCCTCTCCGCCCGCGCAGCGTCCCAGCAGCTCGGTGAGATATCCGTGCGCGGACTGCGGCGGCGTGTCGCGGCCGTCCAGGAACAGGTGCATGCGCAGGCGGCCGATGCCGCGCGCGGCCGCCAGCCCGGTGAGCGCGAGCAGGTGCTCGTCCACCGCGTGCACCCCGCCCGGCCCGATGAGCCCCATCAGGTGCAGCGCGCCGCCGCGCTCCTTCACCTTCCGGATTGCCTCGAGGAAGACGGGGTTCTCCGCGAACTCGCCGGACTCGATGGCGCTGGTGATGCGCTGCAGCGACTGCATCACCACGCGGCCCGCGCCCAGGTTCATGTGGCCCACCTCGGAGTTGCCCATCTGCCCCTCGGGAAGCCCCACGGCGGGGCCGTGCGTGGTGAGCCGGGCGCGGGGGTAATCGCCCTCCGTCCACAGGTGCTTCCAGGTCGGGGCCCTGGCCGTGGTGACGGCGTTGTCGGGCAGGGGATTGCGCAGTCCCCAGCCGTCCAGGATCACCAGGCAGACGCGCGGGCGGCCGGCGGCCGGCGCGGGATCAGTCATGTTGCAGTTGCGGCGGAAGATGAGTGCATTGACAACGTCGCGGCGGCGCTCCTATCTTCCGCCTCGATCCCGTTGAAACGCACCGGAAACTAGAGCGCGCCCCGAGGGTTACGCCACCCTTGGCGCACGCGTGCGTTTTGGCGCAGGACCTACTTCGCCGCTCCAACCGCCGCCGGCCATCGCGCCGCGCGGCCCTGCCGGACCCCGCGCCCCGTGGCGCACCGGCTTCGCCGGCGCCGGTCCGCTGAAATCCCGTTCGAGACCACGACATCGCCCCGGGCGCGCCGCGCGCCCGGCCGTTCGCAGTTCTGCACGGCCCGCGCAGTACAGCACAGGAGTTTCCATGCGCCAAACCCGCCGCACCGCCGCCACGCTCGCCGCCCTCGCCCTCGCGGGGGGAACCCTGGGCGCCTACGTGCCCACCCGCGCGCTTCCCCCGCTCACGTGGTCCGTCGCCTCGCCGGGGCGGGTGGTGGAGCACGGCGGCGACGCGGCGGTGCGGCTGGCCAGCAGCGCGTTCGGCCGCAGCGGCAAGCTGCGCGCGGTGGTCACGGACCCGCACCGGCCGCTGG
>DATAAG010000525.1:0-3627 GCA_036260235.1 Longimicrobium sp. | reverse complement strand
CGCCGCGCCCCCTCCGGGCTCGCATGACTCGCCCACCTCCCCCAAAAACCCCTGGGGGAGGTTGATGGGGACGAGAGATTCGTGCGGGACGTCTTTCGTCCTACAGGATCGGCGCAGCCGTTAAGGACTCAGAATGACAGGTGTTTTTCCGGATCTGGTATAAGACCTCTTGTTTTCAGGATCTGGGATTCTGCGCTACGCGTCGCGCCAGCCGAAGAGGCCGCGCTTCTGCCGCCTGCCGGTGCCGGGCTCGATGCGCTCGTCGGTATCCCGCCAGCCGAAGAAGCCGCGCTCCTGGATGATCCCCGTCTCCGGATGGACGCGGGTGTCCGTCTCTCGGTAGCCGAAGAACCCGCGCTTCTCCACCACGCCGGACTCGGCGTTCACGCGCGTGTCGGTGTCCTTCCACCCGAACAGGCCGCGCGTCTGGATCTCGCCGGAGGAGGGATCCACCCGGTAGTCCGTGTCCGACCAGCCGAACAGCCCCTGCTTCTGCACCACGCCGCTCTCGGGATGCACCCGGAAGGTGCCGCCCTCGGTGATCCCCAGCAGGCGCCTGAGCTCATCCGAATCCATCGTTCCTCCTGATCCGCCGATCGGCCAGACCGCATCAGCAAGATAGGCGATCCTCCCACCCCCGGCCAAGCACGAAGAACGGCCGGCGACCCTCGCGGATCGCCGGCCGTGTCCCCTCGGGCAGAAAAGATCAGTGCGACGCCGGAGCGGTGAAGCCGCGCTTGCGCATGAGCGCCTCCACCTGGGGGTCGCGGCCGCGGAAGCGGCGGTACGCGTCCGCCGGGTCGATGGTGTTGCCCACGGAAAGCAGCTCCCGCAGCCGCGCCGCCACGGCCGGATCGTAAAAGCCGCCCGGCGCCTGCATGAACGCCTCGGCCGCGTCGGCGGTGATCACGTCGGACCACAGGTAGCTGTAGTAGCCGGCCGAGTAGCCGTCGCCCGCGAAGACGTGGCCAAAGTGCGGCGTGCGGTGGCGCATCACAATCTCGCGCGGCATCCCCAGCTCCGCCAGCGTCCGGCGCTCGAACTCGCGCGGGTCGATGTCGGCGCCGCCGGCCAGGTGCAGCTTCATGTCCACCAGCGCGCTGGCCAGCAGCTCCACCGTGGCGAAGCCCTGGTTGAAGGTGGACGCACGCTCGATGCGGTCCACCAGCTCCTGCGGAATGGGTTCACCCGTCTGGTAGTGCACCGCGAAGCGCTGCAGCACCTGGGGCGTATAGTACCAGTGCTCCAGCAGCTGCGACGGGAACTCCACGTAGTCGCGCGGCACGGCGGTGCCGCTGAGCGAAGGATAGTTGACGTTGCTGCTCAGTCCGTGCAGCGCGTGCCCGAACTCGTGGAACAGCGTGCGCGCGTCGTCCCAGGAGATGAGCACCGGCTCGCCCGGCGCGCCCTTCACGAAGTTCGCGTTGTTGCTGACGATGGTGGTGATGGGCCGCTCGTACTTCTCCTGCGTGCGGTACGCGTTCATCCACGCGCCCGAGCGCTTGCCGGGGCGGGTGTACGGATCGAAGTACCACAGGCCGATGTGCCGCCCGGTCTGCCGGTCCGTCACCTCCCATACCCGCACGTCGGGGTGGTAGACCGGGACGTTGCTCACCGGGGTGAAGTGGAAGCCGAACAGCTCGCCCGCCACCCAGAACATCCCCTCGCGCAGGCGCTCCAGCTGCAGGTACGGCTTGACCGCGTTCAGGTCCAGGTCGTAGCGCGCCCTGCGCACCTTCTCCATGTAGTAGCGGTAGTCCCAGGGCTCGATGGTGATGTTCGCGCCCTCGGCGTTGGCCACCTGCTGCATGTCGGCCACCTCCTGCCGCACGCGGGCCACGGCCGGCGTCCACACCGCCTCCATCAGCTCCATCGCCCGCTCCGGCGTTCCCGCCATGGCGTTCTCCAGCCGCCAGTGGGCGTGGGTGGGGTAGCCCAGCAGGCTGGCGCGCTCCGCCCGCAGCTTGAGGATCTGCGCGACGATGGGGATGTTGTCCGTCGCGCCGCGCTCGCCGCGGTCCACGAACATGCGCCAGACGCGCTCGCGCAGGTCGCGGCGGTCGGAGTAGGTGAGGAAGGGGTCGGTGGACGAGCGGGTGTTGGTGATCGCCCACTTCCCCTGCATCCCCTTCGCCGCCGCGGCGGCCGCGGCGGACTCGCGCAGCGACTGCGGCAGCCCGGCCAGGTCCGCCTCGCTCTCCAGCACCACCATCTGGCTGGTCTCGTCCGCCAGCACGTTCTGCCCGAACTGGGTGTACAGCCGCGCCAGCGCCTGGTTGATCTCCGAGAGGCGCGCCTTCTTCGCCTCGTCCAGGCGCGCGCCGGCGCGGACGAAGTTGGTGTGGTAGCGCCACACCAGCCGCTGCTGCTCGGGCGTGAGCCGCGCCTTCTCCGGCGAGTTGTAGACGGCGTCGATGCGCCGGAAGAGCGCCGCGTTCTGCGTGATCTGGTCCTGGAAGGCGGCCAGCCGGGGCGCCATCTCGCGCTCCACCGCCTGGAACTCCGGCGTGCTCATGTTGCTGGACCAGATGCCGTAGACGGTGGCCACCCGGGCCAGCGTGCGGCCGGTGCCCTCCAGCGCGGCGATGGTGTTCTCGAACGTGGGCGGCGCCGGGTTGCCGGCGATGCGCTCCACCTCCGCCAGCTCCTGGGCCATGGCGGCCTCCAGCGCGGGGCGGAAGTCCTCCACCCGCACCTGGTCGAAGGGCGGAACGCCGCCGTACGGACCGGTCCACTCCGCCAGGAGCGGGTTGTCGGTGGACGCGGGGGCGGGGGCGGGCGCGGCCGCGGCGGCCTGCAGGTCGGAGGATGTGCTTTCGTTCTGCATGGTCGCGCAGCCGGCGGCCGCAACGGCGAGCACCAGCGCGCCGGTACGGGTGATCAGGGAGTCGGGCTTCTTCATGGAATCAGCGGGGTTCAGCGTTCCGCCGCGCGAAATGCCGCGGCGGGCCACAATGCAACGGCTGTAAGAGTACGCCCGCGCCCCCGGATTGTAAAGGCAGATCCGGACGATCTGGACAGGCCGGTGCGCATCCTCACCTCCTTGCCGCGCAAAAGGATGGAGCGATGCGCGGCTCGCCGGGCGCGGCGTTCACCAGGTGGAGCCCACCCGCACGCCGGTGAACCGCAGCACCCTCGGCGGCCTGCCGGGCTCCCGGAAGCGGACCAGCACCCCGACGGGCAGCCCCTCGGGTCCCAGCCGCGTCCACGTGTGTCCGCTCCAGTGCGGCAACGTGAGCGTCGGGTGGCCGGTGAGGCGCTCCATCCGAAACCCGTAGACGACCGGCCCCACCAGGATCCAGGCGGAGTCCGCGTCCACCCGCGGCGCTTCCGCCGGCAGGGTCAGGCCGATGGTCATCGGGAGCCCCGGGCAAGGCCCATCAAAGCAGAGCACGCCCATGTGATCCACCCACACGCCCGCCGATGCGCGGTCCGGTCCGCCGCCCGGAAGCTCCATGCTCCGCGCCGTGATCCACAGCCCGTAGCCGCGCCGCGCGCCGGGAGACGCCAGCACGGCCGCCATCCACGCCACGACGGCGAGCACGGCCGCGTATCCCGCGATCCGCGCGAGCCTGCGGGCGACCGTGAAACGCGAGTTCATGAAGCGCATCCCGAAAAGAGAAGGCC
>DATAAG010000524.1:0-8739 GCA_036260235.1 Longimicrobium sp. | reverse complement strand
GTCGACGGAGTCAGCGGAGCTTTCTTTCCTCCGTTGACTCCGTTGGCTCCGTGTGAGGCCTTCTTCCGTTACCCGGTGGAGCGGATCGTCACTGCATCGCCAGGAAGGCGCGGGCGGCCTGGACTTCCTGCCGCCCGGCGTCGGCGGCGCGCATGAGCTCCAGCAGCTGCTGGTAGTGGCGCCGCGCGGCCTCGCGGTTCCCCGCGCGCTCCGCCGCCCGCGCCGCGCCGAAGAGGGCGCGGGCGCGGTTGGGCTCGCGCTCCAGCGTCTTCTCGTACGCACGCATGGCGTCCGCCGGGCGGCCCAGCTCCAGCAGCAGGTCGCCCTCCAGCTCCCGCGCCGGCAGCAGCGGCCCCGGCGTCACGGGGTGCTTCTCCACCGTCTCCTCCAGCTCCGCCGCCTGCCGCGCCAGCTGCAGCGCGCGCTCGTCGTCGCCCTCCGCCCGGGCCAGCCACGCCTCCGCCGCCAGCCGCTGCGCCGCGACGATCGTCGCCCAGTACTCCTCGCGCCGCGCCCGCAGGCTGTCGGCCAGCGCGGAGAGCGCGGCCACCTCCGGCCGCGCGGCGGCGGGCTGGCCGCTCCGCGCGGCGCCCACGGCCCGGGCGAAGCGGGTGATGGCCTCCACCTGCGGCGGCGCGCCGTTCGGAAGGCGGAGCGCCGCGGCCTCGTCCCAGCGGCCGGGCTCCAGCGCCACCCGCGCCTGCATGGCCGCGTAGTTGTACGCCAGCGTGGTACCGTAGAAGCGGTCGGAGCCCTGCACCGCGCGCTGCACCACCCGCCGCGCGTCCGCGTCGCGCCCCTTCTGCAGGTACGCGTACACCATGTAGTCCATGGGATGCACGGCCGCGTTGCTGTCCGGCTCGGCCGCGGCGGAGCGCCGGTTGGTCTCGATGGATTCGTCCCAGTAGCCCAGCCGGGTGAAGATGTGCGACGGCATGTGCAGCGCGTGCGGCGCCGCGGGGGCGATCCCCGCGTACCGCCGCGCCGCCTCCAGCCCCTTGAGGGCGATGGGCGGGGCGTCGTAGGCGTGGATGGTGTAGTGCGCCAGCCCCGGGTGGTCCGGGTTGGCGACGAAGAGCGGCTCCAGGATCTGCGCCGCGAACAGCTGCCGCGAGAACGTCAGGTCGGTGGGCGGCGCGTTGGCGATCACGGCCCGCGCGTAGAACATCGCGGCCTCCGGATCGTCCGGATGCGCCTCGTGCACGCGGCGCATGGCCTCTTCGTGGGCGCGCAGCCGGGTGCGGTGGTCCGCCGTCTCGAAGTCCTGGTACAGCGCGAGCGCCGCCTCGGCGAACCCGCGCTCGCGCGGCGTGGCGTTGCGCGTCCCCTCCACCGCGGCCTGCGCGGCCTCCAGCGCCGTCCGCAGCTGCGCCTGCGCCGGCGACACCCCGGTGAAGGGGTTGCCCAGCATGGTCATGGCGATTCCCCAGTGCGCCATCGCGCAGCCGGGATCCGCCGCGGCGGCCTCCTGGAAGGTGCGGTGCGCCTGGTCGAACCAGAACGAGTGCAGCATGGCCACGCCGCGCTCGAAGATCGGCTGCGCGGCGGCGCTGCACGAGCTGGGGAACCGCACCGCCCCCAGCTCCCCGTGCGCCGGGTGCGCGTGCGGCTCCTGTGCGCCCAGCCGTCCCGCGACCACCGCGGCGATGAGGGTCAACGCGGCGCCGGAGCGGAGCCGGAGAGAGATTCGATCAGCCATCGCGGCCTCACGGTAGAGAGTTGCAGGTGGGATCTTCCGAACGTGGACTGCAACAATACGTCGTCAACGGCCGATGTGAAAGCACGCCGTTCATGCACGAATGCACGACCGCCGTCATACGCGGTGCAGGTACCTCCATCCAACCCGCCGCAGCCAGAGTTGCGCATCCGGATTTCGCGCCAGCACCCGACGCGCGGCGGTGAGCTCGTCGCCGTCGATCTCGTACGCACCGCTCTCGACATCGATCGCCACGAACTGTCTCCCCTCCACTGGCATTGCATTCGGAGCAACATCGCGATCGTAGATCGCGTCTCCCAGCCGGGCAAGCTCGTCCAGTGGATAGCGAAGCGGAGGCATCAGGCACCCGGAAACAGGACCGCGCTGATCGGGCGGGCGCGGGTGCGCAGCTCGCGGTCGGCGCGGAGGGTGAGCAGGCGCAGGTCGCGCGGGCGCGGCGCGGGGGACGAGGCGCTGGGGGTGGGGAGGATGGCGGATGGATCCAGCCGGTGCCGCAGCGCCAGCAGCACGCCCAGCGCGTAGCGGCTTACCGCCTCCGGCCCTGCCAGGTGCCAGATGCCGCCGCGCTGCTCCGGCGGCAGCAGCGCCACTTCCCACAGCTGCGCGGCGAGGTCCTCCACCGCGATCGGGCAGCGCAGCTCGTCGGTGAACAGGCGCAGGGGCTCGCCGCGGCGGAGCGCATCCAGCACCCAGGCGCTGCCGCGGTCCGGCGGCTCCGCGCGGACGATGAGCGAGGTGCGGATGACCGCCGCATCCGGCATCTCCGCGCGGACGTGCAGTTCCGCCTTCGCCTTCCAGCGGCCGTACTCGTGCACCGGCGCGGGGTCGGCGGATTCGGCGTACGGCGCGGACTCGCCGTCCAGCAGCGCATCCGTGCTCATGTACACCAGCGCCGCCCCGGATGCCCGGCACGCGCGCACCACGCTCTCCGTCGCGCGCCACACGTCGCGCTCCCCCTTGGAAGGCGAGTAGGCGGCATGGATGACGAGGTCGGGCCGCAACCGCATCCACAGCGCCTCCACCGCCGCCGCATCGGAAAGCTCCACCACGTGCGACTCCGCACCCTCGACGGGCGAATTGCGGCGCGTGGCGTGCATGTCGATGCCGGCCGGCGCCCGGCGGATCAGCTCGCGGCCCAGCAGCCCGCCCCCGCCGGTGATCAGGACGCGCACGATGGTCTCACGCTCGGCGAATCACGACGCGCGCTTTTCACTCTCGCACTCTCGCACCTTCGCACTCCGTTTACGGAAGCACGGCCCGCAGGTAACCGCCCGCCAGCACGTACACGCCGGGCGACTCGCTCTCGCGCGGCCCGGCGACGTTCAGCGTGCGAATGTTGTGGATCTGGAGCCAGCGGCGAAAGGCGTCCAGGTCCGGCAGCGCGTCCAGGTGCCAGAGGTACGCGGGCCGTCCCAGCCGCCGCGCCGCCTCCAGCGTGCGGTCGGTGCCGGGACTCGGCGCGGAGGTGACCAGGACGAGGGTCCCGTCGGAGTCGCGCACGTTCCACTCCGTGCGCCGGGCGGGATCGGCGGAGGGCGTTTCGCGCAGCGGGTAGCGCGGATCGATGGGGCCGTCCTCCGCCCACCGTCCCGCCGGACACCATCCGCCGCACGGCATCCCCCGCTCCAGCGCCACGTCCAGCGCCGCCCGGTCCACCCCCGTCTGCCCGCCGGAAACGATGGTGAGTGGGGACGCCGTTCCCGCCCGCAGCTCAGGCATGTAACGCGACGGCCGGTACTACTCGGTCAGCAGTGCACGAAAGCCCGCTTGCCGAAAGTGATCGTCCGACGTCAGGGCGTGCTGCAGTCCACGACGGTGCATCACTACGAAAGAGATACAGTCCGTCATTCCCCAGTTCTTGTCCCGATGTTTTCGATAGAGTTCCGCCCCCTGCCGGTACAGATCCTCGGAAAGCGTGACGATCTCCACATCCGGATCGCGTTCCAGCAGGTCCAGAAGGGCCATGCCCGCCGCTCGTCGGCTTGCTCTGGCGAACGCATTTCCGATCTCGAGCATCACCGCGCGCGTAGTGATCATCGGCGTGCGCGCGGCTTCGAAACGGTCCGCCAGCCGGAGGGCGTGGGCGTGATGCTGGTCGCGGGGAGAGCTCACGGCAATTGCATAAGAGGAGTCGAGAAACACCTTAGCCGTCACGGTCGGACTCCTCTCCATACAGATAATCGTCCAGGCGAGCAGACCAATCCGGCGGACCATCGACATTCAGCGACGGCGCCGTCCGCAAGAACGAGGCGGGACGTTGCTCGGTAGGCTCCTCCTCATCCTCCTCCACCGTCAGCCGTACGCGCGTATTCGGTGCAAACGGAAGCGGTTGATCAGGCCGCAGCACTTCGCCATCGAACATCGCGTAGAGGATAGTGGACATCCAATCACTCCGGTCCGAGGGATTCAGCTTCCCGTCAAACCTAACAGGATGCGGACAGAACGTCCAGTTTTATTTCCCGTCGCCGCACGGAAAGTCTCGCGACCTCGCGACTACCTGTACGGAGGAGCGAAAATTGGGGGGATGTCTTCCGTTTGCGCCTCCTCTCGTCAAAAGCAGCCGCCCTGCTACAGCCTGTACGCCGTCTGCACCAGGCGCTTCTCGGCCTCGCCCTCGATGAGGGCCTCCACCTCCACGTACGGCTCCAGGCCGCTGCCGTGCAGCTTCTCGCGAAAGAGCTGGTCCAGCTGAAAGATGCCGGCGGAGTTGGACATCTCCACCCGGATCCGTACCGGCTTGGTCTCGCCGCTCTCGATGTGCACCGCCTCCACCGCCGCCGCGGAGATGGAGTGGATGCTCATCGTCCCCTCGATCCCCATGCTGATGCGCGAGCGGCCCTTGGCCATGTCCAGCGCGTCCGCCACCCGCACCACGCCCGCCTCGATGGTCATCGGCTTGCCCCCCGCGCGGTGGCCGATGATGGCGTGCAGCACCTCCGAGCGCAGGATGGTGGCCTGCCCGCGGTCGTAGATGCCGTCCAGCAGCTCGCGCACCTTGGGCTGCGCCACGAAGAGCGAGAACTCCTCGTGGTCCTTGCGGTGGATGGACATCCCCACGTCGTGCAGCAGGGAGGCCAGCACCACCACTACCTCCGCGTCGTCCACCCCCATCCGGTAGTTGGTCGTCACGCCGGGCTGCACGCCGTGCTCGGTGAGCACGCGCAGCAGCTTGGTGGCGATGTTCATCACGATCTTCACGTGCACGGGGCCGTGGTCCGTCATCCCCAGCCGCTCCACGGCGTTCACGTTGGCCGCGAGCCAGAGCGCGTACAGCTCGTCGTCGGCGTTGATGCGCTCGATCAGCCGCTCCACCTTGGGGTTGCCGCGGGTGGGCACGTTCAGCACCAGCCGGTTGGCGAAGCGCTCCGCCACCGTGCACCCCAGCGTGGACCTCACGTCCACGGGTTCCAGTACGTCCGTCATCTTCTATCTGCCAGGTTCGTGTAAATCTGCTTCGGTCCTGCTACTTACGCAGGTTTGATTCCGGCGTTCCTCCAGCTCCCCCGCCGCTGAGGCAACCGAGCACCAGCGCGTCGATCTCGATCGCCATCTCCTCCACGCCATCGGCCCGGGACAAGCCCATCTCGCGCATCCGCGCGGCCATGCTCTGCGTGATGGGCGCCAGGACGTACAGGTCCTGCGCCACTTCGCGGTCGATCATCCGCGCGCCGCGCCACGTCTCCGCCAGCGCGCGCAGCGCCCCACAGAGCTGCTCGTACGCCTCCATGTCCACCACGAACTCGAGACGGAGCCGTTCGACGAAGCGGTTCTGCAGGATGGACTGCTTGAGCGCGTCGTCCACCGCTCACTCCCCTGCCGGCGCGGGGACGTGCATCGCCAGGAAGCGCGTCGCCTCGCGCTCCGCCCAGAAGCGCGGCTTCCACGGCGGCCCGGCGATGAACCCCACGTGCCCGCCGTGCGGAGTGAACGCCGTGTGCAGCGCGGGGTTGGCGGCGATCACGTCGTGCGGGATGGCGCGCTCGTCCACGAACGGGTCGTCCAGCGCGTGCACCAGCAGCGTGGGGACGCGGACGTCGTGGAGGAAGCGCGCGCAGCTGGAGGTGGTGTAGTAGTCGTCCGCGTCGCGAAAGCCGTGCAGCCGCGCCGTCACCGCGTCGTCGAAGTCGCGGAAGGAGCTGGACCGGAGCGCGCAGCGCTCGTCCAGCGGCACGTGCGCCAGGTCCACGCCCGCCGCGCGCTTGTCGCGGTACTTGCCCACCAGCCGGCGGACGAAGTGCCGCGTGTACACGCGCCCCATGAACGACCCGGCCAGCTTGTCCGCGCCGCGCCCCAGGTCGAACGGGATGGAGATGGCGGCCGCGGCGCGGATGAGCGACTCCTCCCCCCGCTCGCCCAGGTACTTGAGGAGCATGTTGGCGCCCAGCGAGAACGCGATCCCCAGCAGCGGCGCCCGCGGGCTCCGCGCGGCCAGCAGCTCCAGCAGGAACGCGAAATCGCCCGTCTCGCCGGCGTGGTAGAAGCGCGCGGTGCGGTTGGGCTCGCCGCTGCAGGAGCGAAAGTTCATCGCCGCCGAGCGAATGCCGTGCTGCGCCAGCACGCGGCAGGTCTCCAGCACGTACGACGATTGCGCGCTCCCCTCCAGCCCGTGCACCACCAGGCAGAGCGGCGCGTCGCCGCCGGGCGAGGGCGCGCCGTCCACGGTGGCGAAGTCCAGGTCCAGGAAGTCGCCGTCTGGCGTCTCCACCCGCTCGCGGGTGTAGCGCACCCCGTGCGGCGGGCGGATGTAGCGCCCCGCGATGGTCTGCGGATGCGGGCCCGGCAGCCACCGCGCAGGACGGTACGGCCGCGGCTGGAATCGTTCTCCGTCGCTCATGCCGGCAATCTATCGCGCCTCCCCTTCCCCCTTCCACCCATCCCGGCGATCGTTCCGCATCCATTCGGCCGCGGTGGCGTCACGCGCCGCGGATGGCTGGTCGCGAATCCTGGGAAGAGAAAGCCTCACACGGGGTCAACGGAGTTCGTCCGTGCCACGTCAATCGTTCTCTCCCGCGAAGAGATGATGGGAAGAACGATTGTTCTCACGCGAGAGACAAACTCCGTTGACTCCGTTGACTCCGTGTGAGGTAAAGCAGTTCCGGTTTTGGGAGGAGCTTCGCCGGATTCGTCCCACATACCTGATTCTCCCCGCTCCTCCGCCAGCTCACGGTGCTGCGGACGCTGCTCCCCGTCGCGCTGATCGGCTTTCTGCTCTACTACGTGCCGTACCGGCTGACGGCGGTGCTGGAGGCGCGCGCCGGCAAACCGCGGGACATCCGCGCCACGTACAAGGCGCTTGCGGGGATCGCGCTGCACGTCGTGTGGACGGTGCTGCTGGCGGCGGTGGCGGGGTGGATATGGGGATGGATGGCGGGCGTTGCCCGTTGGTCCTGCTGCCGGCGGTCGCCTTCCTCACCGTGGTCGTGGTCGGCATGTGGCGCCGCGCGACGGGCGAGGCGCGCCGCTTCTTCGTCCGCGCGCGCCGCGGCGAGGCGCTGCTGGAGCTGCGGCAGGCCAGCGCGCGCTCGCCGGGCGGCTGGCGGAGACGTGGGAGGCAGTGCGGTCACCCGCGACCGCTCCCCTCGCCTGCGCTCATCCCCCGAACAGCGTGCGGAAGAGCGAGAAGCGCGGATAGCCCGGGTTGGCGCGGGCGGCCTCGCGGACGCTGGAGTCGTCGTCCTTTCCCAGGCGCTTCAGCGTCTCCGCGCTCAGCCCCGTCCGCTTCGCCACCGCCTCGCGCACCGACCACTCCGGGTCCGCGGAGAGCATCTCGAGCACATTCGGCGGGGTCTGCGGATGCGCCGCGACCGCCTCGCGCACCGACTCGTCGTCGCTGCGGGCCAGCGGGGCGAGCAGCTCGGGCGGCGTGCCGGCGTGCTTCGCCAGCGCCTCGTCCAGGTCGGCGCGGTCGGAGGGAACACGCTCGCCGTTCAGCCGGGCGACATCCACCAGCACCCCGGACGGGGTCGCAGGATTGCCGGCCAACGCCTCCAGCACGTCGTTGACGTCGGAGGCATCGAACGAGTCCTCGTCGCCCTCCCAGTCATCCGACAGCCGCGCCGCCACCTGATCCGCGACCGTGCGCAGCGCGTCCGCCGGCGCGTTCGGCATCCCCGCGATCTTCTCCAGCACCCAGCGCGTGTCCATCCCCGCCAGCACGGGCCACATCGATGCGGGGAGAGACGGGTTGTCCAGCACCTCCGTCGCGAGCGAGTCGTCCGCCTCCACCAGCCGGCGCAGCGTCGCCTCCGGCGTGCGGGGGTGCCGCGCGACGGCCTCGCGCACCTCCGGGTCCATGTGCTGCGCCAGCTCGTCCAGCCGCTCGGGCGAGGTCGCCGGATCCTCCGCCTCCTTCCGAGCCCGCTTGCGCGCGCCCGGCTCCTGCAGCAGGTACCACGGGCGGGTGACCGGCACCGGGTGGAAGACGTGCCACAGGTCGTCCGGCAGGTACGCCGAGCCGCTGCAGTACGCGCACCTCACCACCCTCGCACTGCCGTCCACCTGCAGCACGCCGCCGCAGGTGGGGCAGTTGAACGCGATGGGCGCGGAGGCCGCGCGCGGCGCCTCCACCGTGGCGCCGGCGGCAGGGAGCTGCAGCGCATCCTCGCCCACCAGCAGCCGGAAGCCGGAGAGCACCCACGGCCGCGGCGGAGCGCGCAGCAGCGTGCGCGTGCCGCAGCCGACGCAGTCCACACCGCCCGCCTCCGCACCCGCCAGCGCCGCATCCACAGGGATCTCCGCTCCGCACTTCGCGCAGGCGGGATGCTCGGGACGCTCCACCTCCAGCGCGACCTCGCGCCCCTGGGTGATGATGGTGCTGGAGCTGAGGTCGGCATCGCCCAGCACGGCGGTCCAGAACGCGTCACCCAGCGTGTTCTGCCCGCCGCACGCGGCGCACGCCAGGCGCGGCACCATCGCGTTCAGCGGCAGCGGGCTCCCGCAGGTGCTGCACGACGTGCGTAGCTGGACGGCGATGGTTCGCATGACGGGAGTGCGTGAGTGCGGGAGTGCGGGAGTGCGGGAGT
>DATAAG010000523.1:0-8665 GCA_036260235.1 Longimicrobium sp. | reverse complement strand
GAGACGCGTAGGGCGCGGAGAAACCTCTCCGCGCCCTCCGCGTCTCCGCGTGCGATCCGTTGGTTCAGCGGCCGGGTTCGCCGACCTTGCGGGCGACGCACCCGGCCAGATCGCGAAGCGGACGCGGCTCAGCCGGGTCATCGGCGATCCGCCGCATGGCGGCCGCGATGGCCGCGGCGTGCCCCCGTGGCAGCGTGCGTTCCGAGGCGTAATGCGCGTGCGGCAGGTAGTCGTACCGGCAGAACGCGCCCATGGCCGTCGCGCTGAGCTGGGTCACGCTCCCCGGGAGCGCGACACGGCCGTCGTGCTGACGCAGCGCCACCTGCAGCCCGGCCACGCGCGCCGGCACCGGGGCGGACCGGTCCAGCGCCAGGTCCAGCGCCGCCTGCAGGATCTGCGGGTGGCGGCTGCTGGACGCCTGCACCACCACCCCACCCAGCAGCAGGCTGTCGGCGATGGCGCCGGCCTGCCGCAGCGCACGGGCCAGGGCCACCGCGCCGGTGTCGCCGCAGCGCGCCAGCCCGCCGTAGGTGAGGGCCCAGTGGAACTCTGCCGACTGCGGCGCGGCGGCCGCCTTCTGTGCCGCGGCCTCGCACTCCTGGCGCGAAGGGGGGGCCGCCGCTGCGTGCTGCGCCTGCAGCGCGCAGCCGCTCCCCGCCCACGCCGCCGCGACCAGCGCGGCGATCCCGATCGTCTTTCTCATCTCAGTTGTCGTTCGGGTTGAAGTCGAGGTTGCAGCCGATGTTGTACACGTTCGGCGTGTCGTTGGTGTCGAACTGATTCTGGATGGGGTAGTACGTCTGTCCCATGAAGCGGTCGAAGGTCTCGTTCGCGTGCACGCGCAGCCGGTTCTCCAGGGCCGCCGGCGCTTCGCCGGGCTGGATGGTGAGGAACAGCTGATCCATCTGGTTCTGCAGCGCTCGATCCGTATCGGCTGTCCTGGTTCTTCATGGCGGGATGGCTGGTCCTGCGGCTGCTCCCCCTGCTGGATCCCCTGGTGGACGGCACTACCTGTGGGTGCGTCGATGGGACGTCTGGACCATGCGCACCTGGCCGCCCGGCAGCCGCTGCCACGCTGCGTCTCGCCAGGGTTGAAGGCGGCCCGGCTCGCGCGCATCGGGGCAACCGGCGAAGGGGAGCGTGCGGCTCCGTCCGTCGGTGCACTCGAGGAGTTGCGCCCGTGACACTTTTCCCCTGATCCTCCGTATCCCGTTCGCGTCCGCGCCACCTGAGCCACCTCCCACCTCTGGAGGGATCATGCAGACCCACGCCGCCACCGAACCCCGCCTCGACGCTGCGGACCTGGACCCGGGCCTTCGCGAAGCGCTGCCGCCCGTCATCGTCGGTGAAGCGCCGGCGGACGTCGTCGACGAGACGGAGGAAAGGCCGTGGGACAACGACTGGCCGGGAGGGGTGTTCGTCTTCCTGAGCTACGCGATAGCCGCGGGACTGGGGCTGGGGGCGTTCGTGTCGGCCGGCGCCGCGGCGCTCGGCCTGGGCCGGCCGCCCCTGGAGATGCTGGGGCAGGCCGCCGTCCTGGGCGCGGGTGCGGCCTTCCAGTGGCGGCTCGCCGGGGCCGTGGAGCACTGCAGCCGCTGGGGGTGGTACGGCGCCATGGCCGAGCTGACGGCCGCCGCCGCCGCCAAGGTGTGGCTGATCGCGGACGGGAACGTCGCCTGGGGCGTGATCGGCCTGGTGATCGACCTGCTGTGGATGCGCTTCTTCTGGAATTACCGGGAGCAGTTCGACGTGGACGTGGATCTCTGAGTCCCGACCTCTCACGACTCGTCCGTGCGAACCGGCGGCGTGCAGAAGATCGAGCCGTTCCTGACGCTCTACGGCCTGGAATTCGCGCGCGAGCACAGGGCCGGCGCACCCCGACCGCTCCGGCTGGCGGCGCGCATCACCGGCGATCCCCACCCGCACCATGGACGCACGAGCCGAATCCACGGATCCCATCGGGGAGATGCTGGGCGTGGCCCCGCCGGAGCACGACGTCCGCGGGCGCATCCTGGTGCTGGCGCTGTATGCGCTGGGAGTGGCGGCCGGCGCCGGCCTGGTGATGAGCACCGCGGACGAGCCCGGCGGGAACGGGTGGGCCCTGCCCGTGGCCGGCATCCTCTTCGCCGGCGCGGCGTTCGTGGCGGAGGCGGTGCGCCGGTTCGCGTGCTGGTCGTGGTTCTTCGTGGCGGGCTGGCTCGTCCTGCTCCTGCTCCCCATGCTGGACGCGCTGGCGCACGAGCAGCTCGGTCCCGCCGAACTCGTGAGTGGGACGGCCGCGGCGATGATGCTGATGGGTGCGCTGCATTACCTCTGGCTGCGCCGCTGGGACTTCTGGGCCGACCCGCGCCTCGACGCCCGCCTGCCGCCGCCCCGCCGCGTCTCGCCGCAGTGGCGGGCGGCGCGGCTGTCCCGGCTCCGCTCGGGCGGCGGAAGTCCGCGCGCGTGACGCTTTTCCCCTGATCGGGCGGCACGACCGGTTCTCCTGGACAGTCTCCGGGACCACTCTCGCCGGAAAGGTGACCCAAGTCCCACACCGACGAAGCACCGGCAGCCGCCGGTGCCGCCCGCTGGCGGTTGGGCACGGTCGCCGCCGCGCCCCTCCCGGCGCCGGCCGATCCCCTGGACGGGGGTGGTGGCGGAGAGCCCGCCGGAGCACACCCTCCTGGGCCACGGCCGGCCCCAGCCGGCTGGGCTGCCCTGACACTTTTCCCCGCTCCGCCGCGTATCCAGCACCCGTCCGTACCAGGCCTCGATCATCCGCCGATCTCGCAGGAGGGGACGATGCACACCGATACCGCCACCCGGGGAGCGACCGCCGCCGCGGAGCTGGACCCCGGGTTCCGTGGAGCGCTCCCTCCGGTCGTCGCCGGAGAAGGCCCCGCGCTCGTCGTCGGCGAGACGCCGGAGGTCGTGCGGGAGCACGACTGGCCCGCGAACCTGTTCGTCGTCCTGAGCTACGTGGCCGCGGTGGGCCTGGCGGCCAGCGCGGTGGGGAGCGTGGGGTGGACGATCCTCTCCGGCGACCTGGACAAGGCCGGCTGGGCGGTGGTCGCCGGCGTCTGGGCCGCGCTGCAGTGGCGGCTGGCGGGCGAGGTGGAGCACTTCAGCCGCTGGGGGTGGTACGGCGCCATGATGGAGCTGTCGGCCGCCGCGGCGGCCAAGGTGTGGATGATGACGCAGGGCAACTGGGTCGGCGCGGCGGTCGGCCTGGTTCTGGACCTGCTCTGGATGGACTACTTCTGGGAGCGCCGGGACCAGTTCGACGTGGACGTGGAGCTCTGAACGCGGGTCCCGATCGTTTCACCTGGCGCGGATGATGGAGAACGCGTGACGTGAAGGACGGACGGGGAGCCCTGAGGATCCGGGCTCCCCCTTTGCGTTCCCGTCATGCTGTGCTCGGAAGGATCGGGTGCCCGAGCCTGGGAGCGAATGATGCTCTTTGCTTCTGTGATCCGGTAATCCGCTCGAGGATCCCACTCTCGCACTTTCGCACTTTCGCGGCCCCGGATAGCTTCCCGCCGCCATGGCCACCACCCTGCACGTCTCCGGCGACGTCGCCGTCCCCGGCGACAAGTCCCTCACGCACCGGGCGCTGATGTTCGCCGCGCTGGCGAGCGGGGAGAGCCGGCTGCGCGGGCTGCTGCCGGGCGCGGACTGCCGCAGCACCGCGTCCGTGCTGCGCGCGCTGGGCTGCGAGGTGCCGGACCTCCCGGCGGACGGATCGGAGGTCCGGGTGGCGGGGCGGGGGATCGGCGCGTGGAGGGGGCCCGCGGAGTGGCTGGACTGCGGCAACAGCGGCACCACGGCCCGGCTGATGATGGGCCTGCTGGCCAGCCGCCCGTTCGCCGCGACCCTCACCGGCGACGATTCGCTCCGCGGCCGGCCCATGCGGCGCATCACCGAGCCGCTGGCGCGGATGGGGGCGCGCTTCGTGGAGCACGGCCCCGCCGGCCGCCTGCCGATCGAGGTCGTGGGCGGGCCGCTGCAGCCGATCGACTACGCCTCGCCGAAGGCCAGCGCGCAGATCAAGAGCGCGGTGCTCCTCGCGGGGCTGGGCGCCGGCGTCCCCGTCTCCGTTACCGAGCCGATGCTTTCCCGCGACCACACCGAGCGGATGCTGGCCGCGCTGGGCGAGGACATCGCCGGCGAGGAGACGGGGAGCGGGTGGCGCACGGTTCTGCGGCCCGGCGGGCGCGACCTGCCGCCGCTGGACCTGGACGTCCCCGGCGATCCGTCGTCCGCGGCGTTCCTGGTGGCGCTGGCGCTGCTGGCGGACGAGGGCGAGCTGCGCATCCGCAACGTCGGGGTGAACTCCACGCGCACGGGTTTCCTGGTGCTGGTGGAGCGGATGGGGGCGCGGATCGGGAGGGAGGGCGTGCGCACCGCAGGCGGGGAGCCGGTGGCGGACCTGGTCGTCCGCCCGGCGCCGCTGCGCGCGATCGGCGTCGGCGCGGCCGACGTGCCGAACGCCATCGACGAGATCCCGATGCTGGCGGTGCTGGCCGCGCGCGTGGAGGGCGAGACGCGCATCACCGGCGCCGGAGAGCTGCGGGTGAAGGAGACGGACCGCATCGCCGCCGTCGCGGGGAACCTGCGGGCGCTGGGGGTGGAGGCGGAGGAGCTGGAGGACGGGATCGTGGTCCGCGGCACGGACCGGCCGCTGCGGGGCCGGGTGCAGGCGTTCCACGACCACCGGATCGCCATGGCGTTCGGCGTGCTGGGCGCGCAGCCGGGGAACGCGATCCAGGTGGATCACCCGGAGGTGGTGGACGTGAGCTTTCCGGGGTTCTGGGAGCTGCTCGGGGCCCTCACCCGGCTCGCCTAGGCTCGCCACCCTCTCCCACAAACTGCGTGGGAGAGGGTGTAGACATCGCGCGAAGGGTGTACGGTGGGTTGCTGTGGTGCGAGGCCAGAATCTTCCCCCCACGGCCCGCTGCGCGGGAGGCCCTCTCCCCCGCCCAGCCTTTCGCTCGTTCCTCGCGACGGCGGACGACCCCTCCCCCAACTTCGGGGAGGGATTGATGAGGGAGGGGGATCCGGGATAGCGGCAAGCCACTCGCCACCCTCTCCCACAAACTGCGTAGGGGGGAGGGGTGCTGCGCAGGCTGTGGTACGGCGTGGGGAGGGAAAAACGGCACCAGCCTGCCGAGCGCGATCGACTTCTCCCCCTCTCCCGCTTGCGGGAGAGGGGGCCGGGGGGTGAGGGTGCCCGCGGGCGCAGTGAGATGCTGGTCGTCCATGCTCCATCTGCCGGTCGCATCAACCTCCCCCAGGGGTTTTGGGGGCGGTGGGCGAGTCTTGCGAGCCCGGAGGGGGCGCGCGGGCGCAGCGCGAGGCCACTTT
The DNA here is from genome assembly GCA_036260235.1 of Longimicrobium sp. Classification (GTDB taxonomy): domain Bacteria; phylum Gemmatimonadota; class Gemmatimonadetes; order Longimicrobiales; family Longimicrobiaceae; genus Longimicrobium. The sequence continues at coordinate 3,319 of DATAAG010000523.1, read as the reverse complement.
CGCACTTACGCACTCACGCACTCACGCACTCAATGCGTCCCGACGGCATCATCATCGCCCTGGACGGGCCGGCGGGGTCGGGAAAGAGCTCGACCGCCAGGGCCGTGGCCGCGCGGCTGGGGTACCGGCACCTGGACTCCGGCGCCTTCTACCGCGCCATCACCTACGCGGCGCTGCGCGCGGGCATCCCTCCCGACGCGTGGGCGCACCTCACGCACGAGCAGCTGGACCGGCTGGACGTGCACGGCCGCCCCGCCGACCGCGCCTACCGGATGACCGTCGCCGGGGAGGACGTGGGCGCCGAGCTCCGCTCGCCCGAGGTGAACGCGCACGTCAGCCGGATGGCCGCCGTCCCCGCCGTGCGCGAGTGGCTGATGGACGCCCTGCGCGAGTCCGGCGCCCGCGGCGGGCTGGTGGCCGACGGCCGCGACATCGGCACCGTGGTCTTTCCCGACGCGGAGCTCAAGGCGTACCTGATCGCCGACGCGGAGGAGCGCGCGCGGCGGCGGCTGCTGGAGCGCGGCGTCTTCGACGCGTCGCTGGAAGAGGTGCGCGCGGAGGCGGCGCTGCTGCAGGGGCGCGACGCCCTGGACAGCACCCGCGAGACCGCGCCGCTGCGCCAGGCGGAAGACGCCGTCGTCATCGACACCACCGGGCTCACCTTCGACGAGCAGGTGGACCGCATCGTCTCCCTCGCGCGCGAGCGGGGCGGTGCGCGAGATGCACCCGATCGTGCAGACAGGACAACGTGAAGGGAGCAGGGGGCTCCCTTCACGTTCACGTCGTCAGCATGTACAGGGGCGATCGCAATCGCTTTGACGGCAGCGGCACCGGCCGCAACGGGGGCACTGCGGTCGCCGCGCCCGCTCCTTGTCGCGTTCGGACCCACCGAGCGTCGCCGCAGCGGCAAAGAAATCGCCGAAGGCTTCCCACACGCTCGGCTCGCTTTGCCGGCTGCACCGGCACGGCTCAGGGCAGCCGGGCATACCGCAGAGGCACCGCCCACACCGGGAACACGTTTCGTACGCCATGGGGCTGCCTTTCGTGAGAAGGGCGGATTACCAGCGGGCTGTCCTGCCCGGTCGTGAATTACGGCTCGCCCCACGTAGGTGTTTCGCAGGCAGTCGCTCCCGCTCGGTGAGGCACGGAGGAAAGCGCGCCGCTATCCGTTCTCTGCCGGGGGCGGGGTTGACCGGGGTGAAGAAATTCCGTAACTTGTTCTGTTTCCCCGGGCTTACACCGCCCGCAACCGTCCACCCCGAACCGGCGCCGGCACCTTCCCGTCCGGAGGCCGCGTTACAGGAGACAGCCCCCCACATGGCAGACGTTACCGAGGAGCAGTTCTCGCGAGAGGACGGCGGCGTTGCCGTCGCCGAGCAGCCCCGCAAGAACTACGGCAGCGACCTTACCATCGAGCAGATCGCCGAGCGCGCGCGGTCGCTGGGCATTCGCCCGGACCTGTACGACGAGGACGAGTACACGTCCGAGGAGTACGAGGCGCTGCTGGACATGTACGAGCCCACCCTCAGCAACATCGAAGAGGGTGAGATCGTCAAGGCCCGCATCCTTCGCATCACCGACAAGGCGGTGATCCTGGACCTGGGCTTCAAGAGCGAGGGCGCGGTCACCCGCGACGAGTTCAAGGACCCCGAGTCGCTGCAGATCGGCGACGAGGTCGAGGTCTTCCTGGAGAACCTGGAGGACGAGGACGGCGTCGTCGTCCTGTCCAAGAAGAAGGCCGACTTCCTGCGCGTGTGGGAGCAGATCCGCGTCGCCTACGAGAACGGCGACCCGGTGCGCGGCATGCTCACCCGCAAGATCAAGGGCGGCGTGACCGTCGACCTGATGGGGGTGGACGCCTTCCTGCCGGGGTCGCAGATCGCGCTGCGCCGGGTCCCCAACATCGAGGACCTGATCGGCGAGACCTACGACTTCAAGATCATCAAGCTCAACAAGCGCCGCCGCAACATCGTGGTGTCGCGCCGCGTGCTCCTGGAGGCCGACCGCGAGATCAAGCGCGACAAGCTCAAGAAGGAGCTGGAGGTGGGGCAGGTGCGCACCGGCGTGGTGAAGAACATCACCGACTTCGGCGCGTTCATCGACCTGGGCGGCATGGACGGCCTGCTGCACATCACCGACATGTCGTGGGGCCGCGTGGGCCATCCCTCCGAGGTGGTCGCCATCGGCGACGAGCTGGAGGTGAAGGTCCTGGACATCGACTGGGAGCGCGAGCGCCTGTCGCTGGGGCTGAAGCAGCTGCAGGAGTACCCCTGGAAGGACGTCCAGGCCAAGTACCCGGTGGGTGCCCGCGTCCGCGGCCGCGTGGTCTCGATCACCAACTACGGCGCCTTCGTGGAGCTGGAGAAGGGCGTCGAGGGGCTGGTGCACATCAGCGAGATGAGCTGGACCCGCAACGTGCGCCACCCGTCCAAGATCGTGTCGCTGGGCGACGAGATCGAGGCCGTGATCCTGAAGGTGGACCCGGAGGGCGAGAAGATCTCCCTCGGCATGAAGCAGATCGAGGAGGATCCCTGGCACGCGCTGCCGGCCAAGTACCCGGTGGGCACGCGGCTGGCGGGCAAGGTGCGCAACCTCACCAGCTTCGGCGCCTTCGTGGAGATCGAGCCGGGCATCGACGGCCTGGTGCACATCTCCGACATGAGCTGGACCAAGCGCATCCAGCACCCCTCCGAGGTCGTCAAGAAGGGCGACGACGTGGAGGTGGTGATCCTGGGCGTGGACGCCGAGAACAAGCGCATCTCGCTGGGCCTCAAGCAGACCCAGGACGACCCGTGGGGCGACATCGCCCAGCAGTACCACGTGGGCCAGGAGATCGCCGGTCCCATCACCCGCCTGCAGGACAAGGGCGTGGCGGTGGACCTGGGCAACGACGTCGAGGGCTTCGTCCCCGTCTCGCAGATCGGCGTGACCGGCCTGCAGAACCCGGCCGACGTGTTCGGCGAGGGCGACGTGCTGGACATGCGCATCAGCGAGGTGGACGCGGCGAACCACCGCATCGTCTGCGAGGTGGTGCGGGTGCCCAAGTTCGAGGGCGGCGAGCCGCAGTTCCAGCAGCTCGCCACGCCGCGCCCCGCCGAGCCGGCGGGTGACGAGGGCGCCGAGGCGGCCGTGAACGACCAGATCACGGACGCGGTGGAGACGCCCGTCAACGCGCAGATCACGGACGCGGTGGAGCCGGAGGCGCCCGCCGCCACGCCGGTGACGGACGAGGTGGCCGAGGCGCAGGCCGAGGCTCCCGCCGCGGAGGCCGCCGTTCCGGCCGCCGACGAGGGGAGCGAGACCACGGCCAGCGCCGAGG
>DATAAG010000522.1:0-18519 GCA_036260235.1 Longimicrobium sp. | reverse complement strand
GCTGATGGCCACGCAGCGGCCGTACTCCGGCTGGCCGGTGCCCTCCAGGATCCCCGGGATCTCGCGGAACTGTCGCCGCACCTCGTGCACCATCGACATCGCGGCGCGGCCCACGGCGGCGATGGCCAGGGACGAGAAGATGAAGGGGATCATGGCGCCCACGAACAGGCCGCCCAGCACCCGCGCGTTGGAGATGTCGATCTCGTCGATCCCCGAGATCCCCATGAAGGCCGCGAAGAGCGCCAGCGCCGTGAGCGCGGCGGAGGCGATGGCGAAGCCCTTGCCCGTGGCCGCGGTGGTGTTGCCGACGGCGTCCAGGATGTCCGTCCGCTGCCGCACCTCCGGCGGAAGCTCGCTCATCTCGGCGATGCCGCCCGCGTTGTCGGCGATGGGGCCGAAGGCGTCGATGGCCAGCTGCATGGCGGTGGTCGCCATCATCCCCGCCGCGGCGATGGCCACGCCGTACAGCCCGGCGAACTCGTAGCTGGCGATGATGCCGCCGGCCAGCACCAGGATGGGGAGCGTGGTGCTCTCCATCCCCACCGCCAGCCCGCCGATCACGTTGGTGGCGTGGCCGGTGGAGGACTGCTGCACGATGGACTGCACCGGGCGCCGGCCCATGGCCGTGTAGTACTCGGTGATCACGCTCATCAGCGCGCCCACCACCAGCCCCACGGCCACGGCGGCGAAAACACCCATCGGCGTGAACGCCTGCGAGCCCGCGCGCCCCAGCTGCATGGAGTCCGGCAGCATCCACTGGATCAGGAAGAACGAGGCGATGCCGGTGAGGACGATGCTGGCCCAGTTGCCCAGGTTGAGCGCCCCCTGCACGTTGCCGCCCTCCTTGACCCGCACCAGCAGGATGCCCACCAGGGAGAAGACGATCCCCAGCCCCGCGATCACCATGGGCAGCAGGATGGGGCTCAGCCCGCCGAACTGGTCGCCGCCCGCCACCACCTCGCGGCCCAGCACCATCGTCGCCAGCATGGTGGCCACGTAGCTGCCGAACAGGTCCGCGCCCATCCCCGCCACGTCGCCCACGTTGTCGCCCACGTTGTCGGCGATGGTGGCCGGGTTGCGCGGGTCGTCCTCGGGAATCCCCGCCTCCACCTTGCCCACCAGGTCGGCGCCCACGTCGGCGGCCTTGGTGTAGATGCCGCCGCCCACGCGGGCGAAGAGCGCGATGCTCTCCGCGCCCAGCGAGAAGCCGGTGAGCACCTCCAGCGCGCGCTCCATCTGCGGCCCGTTGGCGCTGGCACCGTCCACGAAGATGCCGTAGAAGACGATGAACAGCCCGCCCAGCCCCAGCACGGCCAGCCCGGCCACGCCCATCCCCATCACCGAGCCGCCGGCGAACGACACGTCCAGCGCGCGCGACAGGCTGGTGCGAGCCGCCTGGGCGGTGCGCACGTTGGCCTTGGTGGCGATGGTCATGCCGATGTAGCCCGCCAGCGCAGAGAACAGGGCGCCCACCAGGAACGCGCCCACGATGAGCGGGTGCGAGCGCTCGTCGCTCAGCGAAAGGAAGCCCAGGAACAGGCTCGCCAGCACGGCGAAGATGCCCAGGACCCTCCACTCGGCCTTGAGGAAGGCGAGCGCGCCGTCCGCGATGTGCCTGGCGATGGTGCTCATGCGCTCGTTCCCGGCGTCCTGCCGCGCCACCCACCCGGAGCGCCAGAAGGTGTACAGCAGGGCCAGGAGCCCGAACGCGGGAACGGCGTAAGCGATCGGATGCATGTGATCGGAGTCTGGAAAGTCCATGGCAAAAGTACGCGCCCGCGTCCCGCCCGCCGCCTCAGCGGAAGGGGGCACGGAGCACGGGCGGTGACGCGCGCGATAGGATCGCGGAATCGGGGCGGATGCGCAAGTCGTGCGGCGAAGTCTGGGGGCCGTCCGCCGCTCCGATTTGCCACCCGGCGCTCGCGCGGATATCAATTAGCCCCCGCCGCAGGCCCGCAGCGCCGCGGCAACGCCATCACCCCCTCCGCGCCATGATCCACGACGCCGCCCCCCGCCGGGGCATGCAGCTCCATACGAAGATCCTTCTGGGCCTGCTGGTGGGCACCGCCCTGGGCGTAACCGCCAACCGGCTCTGGCGCGGCGCGCCGGGGCTGGAATGGACGGTCTCCAACGTGGCGGAGCCGATCGGCCAGGTATTCCTGCGGATGCTGTTCATGGTGGTGGTGCCGCTGGTGTTCACCTCGCTGGCGCTGGGGGTGGCGCAGCTGGGCGACATCTCGCGCGTGGGACGGGTGGGCGCCAAGACGCTGGCGTTCTTCCTGGCCACCACGGCCTTCGCCGCGGTCGTGGGGCTGCTGCTGGTGAACACCATCCGCCCGGGCGACGCACTGGACCCCGGCGTGCGGACGGCGCTGATGCAGCAGTTCAGCACCGAGGCGTCGGAAAAGGCGCAGGCGGCGGCCAGCAGCGGGTTCGGGGTGCAGACCTTCGTCAACATCATCCCCCGCAACCCCGTAGACGCGGCGGCCAAGGGCGAGATGCTGTCGCTGATCTTCTTCGCCCTGGTCTTCGGCATCGCGCTCACGCGCATCCCCCCGGAGGCGGCGCGGCCGGTAATCCGGGTGCTGGAGGGGATCAGCTACGTGGTGACGGTCATCATCGGTTTCGCGATGAAGATCGCCCCCTACGGCGTGGCGGCGCTCATCTTCGCGGTGACGGCGCGGTTCGGCTTCGAGCTGCTGCGCTCCCTGGCGCTGTACGTCATCGTGGTGCTCTCCGGGCTGGCGTTCCACCTCTTCGTCGTCATCCCCCTGCTGGCGCAGGCGCTGGCGCGCATCAACCCGCTGGATTTCCTGCGGCGCAGCCGCGCGCTGATGGTGACGGCGTTCTCCACCTCCAGCTCCAACGCCACCCTGCCCACGACCATCCGCACGGCGCAGCACGAGTTCGGCGTCCCGGGCGAGATCGCGGGGTTCGTCCTCCCGCTGGGGAGCACCATGAACATGAACGGCACGGCCCTCTTCGAGGGGATCACCGTGCTGTTCCTGGCGCAGGTGTTCGGGGTGCACCTGGACCTGGGGACGCAGCTGGTGGTGGTGGTGATGGCGGTGATCACGGCCGTGGGCGCGGCGGGGGTGCCGGGCGGCTCGCTCCCGCTGCTGGTGCTGGTGCTGGAGATGGTGGGGGTGCCGGGCGCGGGAATCGCGCTCATCCTGGGCGTGGACCGCATCCTGGACATGTCGCGCACCGTCCCCAACGTGGTCGGCGACCTGCTGACGTCGCTGGTGGTCACCCGCAGCGAGGGGCTGCCGCTGGTGCCCCCGCCCCCCGACCCGGACCCGACGGTCATCGAGCCGGGCGAGGCGCCGCTGGGCGCGGAGCCGGAGCCGCTGGCGGAATGATCGTCGTCCGGCGCTGTCCCGCCCTGCGCCCGCGTGTAGCGAATCGCGACGCGCGGACGGCGCCCGGCGGACGTGCCCCCTGCGTGCAGGGAGTTGTCGCGCAACGACCTGGAGCAGAAACGCACGATCCGGCAGACCGCTTGCGGCAAATCCGGCCGGTCGCGAGAATTCCACGCGAGCGGCAGCCGCATGGCCGGCCCGCATCTTCGCTCACCCAGGGGAGGGGCAGATGATTCGCAAGCTGGTGATGCTGGCGGCGCTGGCCGGCGCGGCCGCGTGCAATGGAGACGACGACGAGCAGTACGAGGCGACGCTCACCGGCGCGGCGGAGGTGCCGCCGGTGACCACCAACGCGACGGGAAGCGCGTTCTTCACGGTGGACGGCGACGAGCTGGACTTCAACGTGGGCGCGCAGAACATCACGGGCGCCACCATGGCGCACATCCACAAGGGCGCGCCGGGCGAGGTCGGCCCCGCCGTGGTGTTCCTGTTCGCGGCGGCACCTCCAGGGCTGAGCATCGTCGCGGGCTCGCTGAACTCCGGCGAGATCGAAGCGACGGACATGATCGCCGGCACCGGCGTGAGCTACGACTCGCTCATCTCGCTCATCCGCAACGGCAACGCGTACGTCAACATCCACACCGTCGCCAACCCGCAGGGCGAGGTCCGCGGCCAGATCGTCCGCGACTGATCCGCAGAAGAAGCAAGCCGCTCCGCCCCGCGGGACGCCGCAGGACGGGAGAGAAGGGCGTGGAGGGAGCTCGAATCCCCTCCGCGCCCTTTCTTTGTGTCTCCGCGCCCTGTGCGTGCAGCCTTTCTCGGTTCACGCCGGGAACCGCTCCGCGCCCCGCGCGGGGGAGGGAGCTTCGCGATCCAGGAGAGGCAAACCCGAAGCTGGCCCGGGCCGGCGCTGCGTCGGACCCTGAATCAGAGGACCGTGCGGGGTAGAGGCGATTCGGCGCTGCGAATCCGGTGGGCAGATCCCTCTCTTATCAGTGGATTGTAGTTGCCGGTCCTTTTCCCCTTCCATCCGGAGGACTTCATGAAACGCACGCTGACTCTCTGCATGACCGGCGGGCTCCTTGCGGTGTCCGCCACCCCGGCGTTCGCCTGGGACGAGTTCGGGCACGTGGTGGTGGCTGCCGTCGCGTGGGACGGCATGACGCCGCAGGCGCGCGCCCGCGCAATCCAGCTTCTGCAGTCGGCGCCCCCGGGTTCCGGGCTGGGACGGGGGTTCTCGTCCGGCTCTCTCTCCCCCGCGGAGCAACTGCGCCTGTTCGGCTCGGCCAGCCACTGGCCCGACGACATCCGCAGTCCCCGGCATCCCGGCCACGGCCTGCACCGGGGCAACCGCCACTTCGTGAACCTGTTCTGGGAGCAGCGGTTCGACTTCGGACCCGTGCGCACCGCCACCCGTCCGCCGTTCGGCGACCTGCTGAACGACATGCCGGCGCTGCGCAGGGATCTCACCGGCTCCAGCCGGGGCGACGCCGCCATCGCGCTCGCGTGGATCATCCACCTGGTCGGAGACATCCACCAGCCGCTGCACAGCAGCTCGCGCATCACGCCGCTGGACCCCAACGGCGACCGCGGCGGCAACGACTTCGGTCTCCGGGGATCGCCGGACAACCTGCATTCGTTCTGGGACGGCCTGATCACCCGCAATCACCGCCAGCGGAGCGGGGAGAGTGCCCAGGCATACCTGCAGCGTGTGGCGGGCGGCATCAGCTCGCGCAATCCGCGCAGCCGCTTCACCGCGGAGCTCGCCGCGACGAACCCGGATGACTGGGCGCGCGAAAGCCTTGTGCTCGCGCAGCGGAGCGTCTACCGCAACCCGCTCCGGCGCGAACGCCTTCCTTCCCGCGCATACGAGCTGAGGGCGCTGGCCGCCGCCGAGCCACGCATCGCGCTGGCAGGCTACCGGCTGGCCGACCTGCTGAACCAGGCGATCGGCAGGTGACCCCCGCACCGGGGCGGCCGGCGCGCAACGGACCCGCACCCGGCCGACAACGGATGCGCCCTCTCCCGCGGAGGCCGCGGGAGAGGGCGTGGCCGCGGGGCATCTCCGAGCCCCGGCCGAACCGCCGCGCGGTCAGTTCACGCTGGGGGCGGGCTCCGCGTCGCGGGCGGCGGCACGGGCGGGGACCGGGACGAGGTCCGCCAGCCGCACCTCGCGCGCGGCGCCGCCGGTGAGCGCGGCCACCTGCACCCCGTCGAACGTCACCGCCGCCACCAGCAGGGCGCCCGCGTCCAGCAGCCGGCGCTCGGCCGCGCTGTGGAACGCCGCCACCTCGAAGCGCCCGCCGGCCAGGTACACGCCCGCGGCCGGCAGCGTCCCCCGCGCGCGCACCGGCGCGTGGACGCGGTCCTCGTAGTGCGAGTCGAACTCGTCCTTCTCCCTCAACGGCATCCCTGGATCCGGCGTCCGGCGTGGAAAGCGGCTGACCGGGGCGCCGGAAACGTACGGCGCGGCCCCGGCGTGTGGTACGCCCCAGCCGCCGAATCGTGCCCGCCGCGCCCTGCCGGCGTCAGGCGGAGGATCCCTGGACGCTTTCTTTCAGCGGCTCCTCGTGTTCCTTCAGCGGCTCCTCGTGCTCGTGGCCGAGCACGTCCTCCGGGCCGGCTTCGTCCAGCGCGCTGCCGCCGGCCCCGTTGGCAGACGAATCGCCGCCGTCAGGCATTGCGAGAAGCCTGGGGTGCAGTGCGGAAACCCCTTCTTGTTGCAGAACCTCGAGAAATTCCTTGCGGCTCAGGCGGGACGCCTGCTCGATCAGCCGTTCGGCGACCTCCACTTCGGCGTCCTCGAACCCGTAGCCGTTCAGAAGACGCTCGAACTCCAGCGCATCGGCGGCGCCGGTTCTGCGGTACAGGGCGAGGGTCAGCGGCACCGGGATGGGAAGGGGCCGGTTTCCGAACAGTTCACTCGCGATGATGATCCGGTACACTTCGTTCTCGACGGACGCCGAGGCACTTCGCCCTTTTGCATCCGTCGTCCGTGCGGCATCCACCCAGTCCATGACCTCGGCCACCAGGCCGGCGGCCTGCACGTCTCGCGCGTGGAGCGTCTTCCGCATCTCGACCCATGCCGGAGGCTCCGCTGCCCGCGGGTCACGCACCGCCACCGACGCCACCCTGCTCAGCATCACCTGCATGGGCTCCGCTTCGTCGAGCAGCTGGTAGGCACGGGCGAGCTTGCTGCCGATCCTGGAGAGCTGCGTGCGGCGCAGCGCGAGAGGGGGCAGCACGGCGTAGGCCATCAGGACGAACAGCCCCACGATGGCCAGGCCCGCCAGGATCATCGAAACCACCACGAGCCAGGGATGCAGCGTGTCCAGCAGGGATCCCAGGGCCGGCAGCGCCGCCACCTCCGTTCGCAGGTCCTGCCATCCCATCTCTCCGGTCAGGATCGGGAACGCCGTCACCGCGGCGAGAATGGTCACGGCGTAGCCGAGCAGGCGGGTGTTCTGCTCCACGTGGTCCTGCTCTTCGCGGCGCTCCTGCTCCAGCATGTCCTGCAGCGCGGTGGTGACGCTGCTCAGGTGCTCGCGAAGCTGCTCCGCGCGCTGGGAGATGGCGTGCACCAGGGGCTGGTTGGCCCGGTAGGGGCCGGACTCCGCGAGCACCTCCAGCAGCGAGCGCACCCGTGGCAGCGGCCTGGCGGTAATCCGCTGCCGCGCGAGCCGGATGGTGTTCTCCTTGGCGATCTGCCACCGCGACTGGGCCAGCAGGATGGTGTCGGTGGCCGGGAGGACGGCTCCCTGGATGCGGGACACCGCGGAGCGCAGCAGGCGGACCAGCTCGAAGGTGTCCTTGCGCCCCCGCCGCTGCGGTTCAAAGGCGACGCGGCGCTGCAGCTCCCTGGCGAGCGTGGCCGCCTGGTCCAGCGTCGCGCCCCAGGGGCCGAGCAGGACGAGGGATCCCGTCAGCTCCGGGTAAAGCTCGTTCACGGCGCGGGCAGCATCCAGCTCGACGAAGTTCAGCTGATCGGCGATGAACGCGAACTCGGTCTCGATCTCCACGGCCCACTCGCCGTCGGACGGGTACCATGGCACCACCAGGTAGAACGCCTGCAGCGCCTGCTCGTGGTCTACCTCCCTCCGAAAGGTGACCAGGTTCCCCTCCAGGAAAGCGCCCGAAACGTCGGCGCTCAGCACATCGTGCGTCCCCAGCACCACGCGCGACAGCCGTTCGAGCCCCACCCGGTTGGATCCGGACAGGAACTCCTCGGGCTGTGCGGGCATCACGGTAGGCTTGGCGTAGTAGAACGCGGGCGAGAGGTAGCGCTGCGACCCCGACGTGAGCGTCGCCTCGAAGAGCTCGTAGCGATAGCGGACCTCGAGGTAGCGGTCCCGTACCCCGACGTAGAAGTCGTCCTGCAGCACGCGGGCGGCGGCATCCAGGTCCAGCCCGGGCGGCTCCACCAGGCCCGGCGGCGGCACCGGGGCCAGGTCGCGGTTGTGCGGCCAGTAGTTGGAAACGCGCAGCTGCGGAGACCAGAGCATGGGCCCCGGACGCGCCCAGTCCACGGACAGCCCGGCGCAGGTGCCCGGGGGGACGGCCTCGCCCAGGCACGCCGTCAACCGTTCGGTGTCCAGGAACACGTCGGCGCGGAACAGGTTGAACGCGCGGAACGCCGCCTGGCTGTCGCCGGCCAGCGTGTCGGCGAGGGGGAGCCATACGCCGTGCAGCGTGGTCCTCACCCAGTCGACGGCATCCTGGCCCGTTTTCCAGTCCTCGCCGCGCGCACGGGGCCGGAGCGCGCCGATCCCGGGCCTGTCCGGATCCAGCAGCTCTTCCAGGAAAGCGCTCAGCTGCCGCGCGTAGAAGTGAGGCCGGCCCTCCCAGAAGAGCGGCGCGGAGAAGATCATCATCAGCTCGGAGACCTGCATCGTCACCTCGCATCAAGGGGCGCAAAAAGGCACGACCATGCTGATAATGACGGCAAGGCCAGAAATCAAGCATTGCGTCGGGCAGGATGGCGCAGGAAAACGCCCCGCCGGCAGGTGCGGCGGGGCGTCGCTGGAGTCCGCGGCGGAAGGGGGTCAGGAGCCCGCCGTCATCGCCCGCTGCTGGCGGGAGCCGATCCGCGCGCCCACGGCCGCGGCGGCCATCTGCAGGATCAGGGCGCCGGCGTAGAAGGCGGGGGTCCCGTCGTTCCAGGTGGTGGCGTCCAGCGCCTCGCCGAAGACCACGTTCACCACGAACCACACCAGCAGCGACACCACGCCGATGGCCACGCCGTGCAGAATGGGCGCGGCGCCCACCCGCACGCCCGTCACCAGCCCGCCCGCGAAGAACCCCGCCGCCAGCGCGAACACGCCCCACAGCCCGATGACCGATTCGTCCGGGTCCGCAAACCCCCCAGCCGCCAGCACCAGGCCGAGGAACGCGACCACGGCCACGCTGACCAGCCAGCCGAACAGCACCCACGAGGGGCGGACGTTCTGCAGGTGCTCGGTGTGCATCACCCCTCCACGAACATCTCGGGATCGTCCGGCTCCCCCGCCAGGACGGGCGCCAGCAGCGCATCCGCGAAGTCGAGCTGGCAGGGCTGGAACGACTTGCGGTGGTGCGGCGTGGGGCCCAGGCGGTCCAGCGCCTCCAGGTGCTCCGGGGTGCCGTACCCCATGTTGCGGTCCCAGCCGTACTCCGGGTAGCGCGCCGCCAGGCGCCCCATCAGCCGGTCGCGCGTCACCTTGGCGACGATGGAGGCGGCGGAGATGCAGTGCACGCACCCGTCGCCGCCCACGATGGCCGTGTGCGTCTCCGTCCCCAGTTCCGGAACGGCAAGGCCGTCGACGAGCAGGTGATCGACGCCGCCCAGGCGGCGGACGGCCCGCTGCATGGCGAGCGCCGTGGCGCGGCGGATGTTGATGCGGTCGATCTCCCGCGAGGAAGCCGCGCCCACCCCCCACACCAGCGCCGTCTGCACGATCTTCTGGTAGAGGTCCAGCCGCCGGTCCGCGCTCAGCCGCTTGCTGTCGTCCACCCCGTCGATCCACGTCTCGCGGGGAAGGATGACGGCCGCGGCCACCACCGGCCCGGCCAGCGGCCCGCGCCCCACCTCGTCCACCCCGGCCACCCGCGCCAGCCCGCGGTCCCAGAACCCCCACTCCATCGCCAGCAGCCTGCGCAGCCGCTGCGGCGACGGCTTCCGCCTGCGCTTGGGGCTCTTCTGCCTGGCTTTCGCGGACGGCATCCGGGGGGAGGAGTGCGTGGGTGCGGAGTGCGTGAGTGCGTGAGTTGGATCGGCTCCGGAGGTGAGGATAAAACAATCCGCCGCAACGCACAACGGACCCTCCTCCCGGCCCGATGATCCCCCGAAGGGATGTTCCCGGCGGGCGTCCGGGTGGGGACGTTCACTCCCTTGCCGCGGCGGGACGCACGCGGGCGGCGACCCAGTCCGCCAGGGTCCGCACGAAGCGGTCGTCGACGGCGCGGCGGAAGGGGCGGCCCCCCGCCGTCTGCACGGACATCAGCCCGTGGCTGGCGCCGGGGATGACGACGGCGGTGAAATCCGGGTTCCCCGCCCTTTCCGCGGCGCGCCGCATGCGCGCGACCACCTCGTCCGGCGGAAAGACCAGGTCATCGCCGCCCATGATCACCAGCGTGGGGACCCGGATGCGCTCCAGGTCCGGCACGGGATCGTAGTCGAACTGCAGCACGCCGAACAGGCGCAGGACGGCGAGGGAGCGCGTCGCCGCGCCGGTGCCGTAGCCGGGGAACCAGCGGACGGAATCCGCCCGCAGCCGCTGCATCGCCGAGTCCAGCGCCGCCCAGCCCAGCCCGGTGCGAGCCACGGCGAACTTCTGCCGCTGGAACGCCCGCGCCCGCTCGATCTCCTCCTCCGCAAAGCCGTCCGCCCGCATCAGCGCGCCGGTGCGGTACGTCTCCTGCTCGGCCGCGCTCATCCCGCTGCCGGAGAGGTTGGCGAGGAACCTCACGTGCGGATTGCGCGCGCCCACCTTCGCCAGCATCCACGTCCCCTGGCTCTGGCCGACCAGCCCGATGCGCGCCGTGTCCACCACGTCGGGACGGGTGAGCAGCCAGGCGATCCCCGCCTCCACGTCGGTGCTCAGGTTCTCCCACGAGGCCAGGTCGTGCGAGGCGCCCGCGGACTCGCCCACGCCGCGCTTGTCGTACAGCAGCGCACCGACGCCGCGCGCCAGCAGCGCCTCCGCCTCGTAGCGCCAGGCGTCGCGCGTGTCGGGATCCGAGCCGGTGACGAAGACCGCCACCGGGTGCGGGCCGCGGCCGGCCGGCAGCAGGAGCGACGCACCCAGCACGAGGCCGTCCACCCGGTTCTCGTAGCGCACCCGCTCCTCGCGGTACGCCACGGCCGGGCGGCCGCGGCGCAGCGTGACGGGCGCGGTGAGCGTGGTGACGGTCAGCCGCCCCGCCAGCTGATCGCCGCGGGGCCGCACCTCCAGGACGATGCGCTCCTGCTCGCGGGGAATCCCCAGGCGCCCGATGAAGCCGAAGCCGATGTCCGGCGTGAGCTCCAGCCGCAGCACGCCGTCGCGCCAGGTGACGGCGGCGCTGTCGCTGTACGGGCTGGGCAGCGCCAGCGCCACCTGCCGCGACTCCGGCAGCGTCAGAAAGGCGCGCAGGCGGCCGCCGTCCGCCTCCACGCGTAGCCGTACCGAGAGCGGCGGCCCGGCGTCCACCCGCACCTCCGCGGCGCCGTGCCACTCCCCCGCGACCGCCGCCGCGTCCTGCGCCGGCAGCGGCGCCGCGTGCCCCTGCAGGACCGCCGCGGCGGCCGCGAGCGCTCCGGTCCATCGTGTGGTCATGGGTTCCGCTCCTCGTCAGGGGTGCACCGGTTCCACCCCCGGCGCGGAGGCGCGCCGGGGAGATGCTCTTCGTCGATGCTGGTCAGGAGATCGCGCCCGGATCGGCGCGGGAAGGGGAGGGCTACGGCGACCGCTCCAGGATCACGTCGCCGTGGGTGGCGGCGACGCGCAGGAGGGGCCCGCCGCCGTTGCCGATGCGGGAGACCGCCTCGTGCTCGTCCGCGCCCGCGCCCGCGGGCGCGGCGGGGGCGAGGGGGAAGGCGGAGCGGAGGGCGCCGGCACCCTGGCGCAGGGCCAGGGTGCCGGCGAAGGCGCGCGGGAGCACCAGGTGCACGGTCCCGTTGCTGGTGGCGTACTCCATCTCCCCCTCGCGCACGGGCTCCGCCATCTCGATGCGCAGGTCGCCGTTGCCGGTGGCGGCCTGCACCGGGCCGGAGAGGCTGGCCACGCGAATGCCGCCGTTCCCCGACCGCGCCTCCACGGCGCCGCGCACCCGCTCCACGTCAATGGCGCCGTTGCCGGTGCTGGCGTCCACCTCGCCCTCCACCCCGCTGATGCGCAGGTCGCCCTGGTGCACGCCCGCCAGCACCCGCACGCCGCGCGGGACGGTGACCACCAGGTCCACGCGGACGTTCCCGTGGCGCGAGAGCATCGCCTGCTCCTGGTCGACGACGTAGGTCTCCGCCTCGCAGCGGGTGGTGCGGGGCCAGGTGGCGCAGAGGGTGACGCTCTCGCCGTCGCGCAGCACCGAGAAGCGGACGGGGATCTCCGCGCCGCCGGGCGCGTGCGCCTGCGCGGTCACCCGGGCGACGCTGCCGAACACCGTGCGCACGGACACGTCGCCGCGGTAGTTGCGCAGCCGCAGCCACGCCCCGGCGGGGATGCTCCCCGACCACACCTCCGCGGACCACCGCGCACCCGCCGCGGCCGGGGCACGCGCCCGATCCCCCGCCGGCTGTGCCCGCACCGCGGCGAGCTGCGCGCCCGCGGCCAGCATGCAGACAGCGGCGAGCGCGGCCGCCCAGCGGGGCGCGCGGCGGCGCGGCGCGGGGCTCAGGATCGACGCCACCCGCCGCTCCAGCGTGCACCGGGCCGCAAAGCTCAGCGGCGCCAGCGCGGAGAGCCTGCGCGCGTGCAGGGTGCGCGCGATCGCCAGCAGCTCGCCGGCGTAGGCGGACGCCATCACGCCCCGCCGCAAGACGTGGTCGTCGCAGGCGGCCTCGCACTCGCGGTCCATCTGGCGCACCGCCAGCCAGAGCGGGGGAAGGAACCAGAAGACGGAGAGCGCCAGCTGGCCCAGCAGCTGGGTGGCGCGGTCGAAGCGGCGGACGTGCGCCGCCTCGTGCAGCAGCACCATCCGCCGCCGGCCCTCGTTCCATTCCAGCGCGTCGGCGGGAAGGAGCACCAGGGGGTAGACGACGCCCCAGGTCACCGCCACCGGGAGGCGACTGCCGATCGCCAGGCGAATCGGCCGCGCGACGCCGAGCTCGTCCGACACCTCCTGCGCCAGCCGCAGCCACCCGGCATCCGTCACCCGCCGCGCGCCGCGCGCGATCCGCTGCAGCCGGAGCGTCCCCGCGAGCAGGCGCGCCAGCACCATCGCCGCGCCCAGCGCCCAGGCCAGGAACACCCACCCCATGCGCCCGTTGCCGCCTCCTGTCTCTCCGCCGACCGCTTCCGAAGCCGGGATCGATGCCGGAGTCGCCGCCTCACGGGCGCCGGCGGCGGCGCTGCGCGGTGCCGGCGCCGGGGAGACGGGCGGCGTGCCCGCGACCGGCGCGGCGAGCCAGGAGGGGAGGATGCGGAGGGCGGGGACAGGCGCCAGGCGCGGCGCCACGGGCATCAGCAGCAGGCCCAGGACGGCGCCGGTCCAGAAGGCGTGCCGCACCGCCGCGGCGCCGCGCCGCAGCGCCCACGCGGCGATGGCGGCCAGCGCCAGCAGCGCCACCCCCTTCGCCGCCGCCGCGGCCAGCAGCGACACCCAGGCGGCCGCCGCGGCGTCCGGAACCAGGAAGGACGCGGGCATCGGCTACCTCCCCTCCTGCCGGGCGTCGTCGATCATCCGCGAGACGCGCTCCAGCTCTTCCGGGTCCAGCCGGGCGCCCTTGAGGTCCAGCAGCGCGCGCACGGCGTGCTCCACCGATCCGCCGAAGAACGTCCCCAGCAGGTGCCGCAGCGCCGACTCGCGCGCCGCCTCGCGGGGCACGGCGCCGCGGTAGACGTAGCGCGGCCCGTCCTGGCGTTTGGCGACGAACCCCTTCTCCTCCATGATGGTCAGCAGGCGCCGCACGGCGCCGTAGCCGGGCGGGTCCGGCAGGTTGTCGCGGATCTCGTACGCCGTGCATTCGCCCAGGCGGTGGATCACGTCCATGATCTGCGATTCGCGGCGGGAGAGCGCGGGGGCGGGAGTGCTCAAGGGAGGCGCGGGCAGAGGGGATGAGAAAAAACTCTCACTATGAGAAAATATTCTCACCTTCTCTCGCGCCGTCAAGAGTTTCGTTCGTGGACGGCCGCGCGTACACTGAGTGTGCTTTCCGCCCGCCTCTTCTCCCGGGCGCGAAGCGGCCGGCCGCCGGGCGGTGAAGGGTGAGGTGGCGGCTGGCGTGATCCTTGACGCGCCCCATCCCATGCCTCAGGACGCCGGTTCTCCTCCCCTTTTGCAGGATCGCGCGGCTCCGCCGGTATGGCTGGGCAGGCTGGCCAGCGCGTTCGTCTTCATCGCGCTGGCCGCGCTGGTCGTCGTGCCGCTGCTGGTGCAGCAGCGCGTGGACCGGGTGCGGGAGCGGGTGGAGAACGTGGCGGACCCGGCCCGCACCCTGGTGCGCCGCATCCAGTACGACCTGGCTCGCGAGGCGATCGCGGTGCTCCTGCGCAGCACCACCGGCGCGCCGGAGGCTCCGGAGCTGTATCGCGAAGCGCTCAGCGACCAGCGCGAGCAGTTTCCCCGGCTGCAGGCGTACGTCGAGCAGGTGGGCGGAGAGGCGGTGGGCGAGTTTCACCGCTTTCGCGTCCTGGCGGAGCAGTGGCAGGCGCGCGTGTCGCTGGACAGCGCGGCCGCGCGGCCGGCGGCTGCCCGCGCCACCCCGGACCAGGCGCGGGAGGAGATGCGGGTCGCCAACGAGGTCCTGCAGGCGGGGAACCGGCTGGACCAGGCGCTGGTGCGCGAGGCGAACCGCAACCGCGAGCTCATCCGCCGCGTGGAGCGCTTCGGGCTGCGCATGACGCTGGCGCTGGGGGCGCTGGCGCTGCTGGCGGCAGGCACCGTGGCCTGGCTCTCGTGGCGGGTGCGCCAGCTGGCCCGCGTGGCCACGCAGCGGGGGCTGGAGGCGGAGCGCGCCCTGGCGGAGACGGCCCGCGTCACCGAGGCGCGCGCCCGGCTGCTGCGCGGCGTGAGCCACGACGTCAAGAACCCGCTGGGCGCGGCGCGCGGCTACGCCGAGCTGCTGGAGATGGGGCTCAAGGGGCCGCTGAACGCGGAGCAGACGCAGTACGTGCAGGGCATCCGCCGCTCCATCGACGGCGCGCTGGCCATCCTGGCGGACCTGCTGGACCTGGCCCGCGCCGACAGCGGGGGGCTGAGCGTGGAGCGCGTGCCGTGCGACCTGGCGCGGGTGGCGTCGGAGGCGGCCGAGGACCACCGCCCGGCGGCCGCGGCGGCGGGGCACGCCATCGAATGCACGATGACCGGCCCGGTGCGGGCGTACACCGACCCCGGCCGCGTGCGGCAGGTGCTGGGCAACCTGCTCTCCAACGCCATCAAGTACACGCCGGCGCCCGGCCGCATCACCGTCCGCGCGGAGCGGGTGCAGGACGACGCCGCGAATTCGGGCGACTGGGCGGTGGTGCGGGTGACGGACACGGGCCCCGGCATCCCGCCGGACAAGCGCGAATCCATCTTCGACGAGTTCAGCCGGCTGCACGACGGCACCGGCATCCAGGGCCACGGGCTGGGGCTGGCGATCAGCCGCCGTGTGGCGCGCCTGCTGGGCGGCGACCTGGACGTCGCGGGCGAGCCCGGCGAGGGCGCCACCTTCACCCTCTGGATCCCCCTCCGCGACGAGGACGCTCCGCCCTGGGGCGTTTGAGTCATCCCAGATCCTGGAAAAAGAATCGAGGTACAGAGGAACAGACAACGGCCAGAGGAAGAGAGGAATGGTAGGGACATGATCCTCCGTTCCTCTGGCTGTTCTCTGCCCCTCTGTACCTTTCGCCGTTGTTGTTACGAGGGAAACAACGCTCTCCGTCCGGATTCGGCGCAGCGCCACTTCGCGCGATTGACGGGGTAGGAGCGCCACGGTAGAGTTCGGCCGTTCACCCCGTCGCGCGGTTCCGCAGGTTCGCCATGCAGGTACGCAGCCTTTCCCTCGTCCTGATCTCCCTTGCGCTGGCGGCGTGCTATCCCCGCCAGCCCGTCGCTCCGCCTCCCGCGCCGCCTCCGCCTCCTCCGCCGGCACCCACCCTCTCGCCGGCGGAAGAGGCGGTGCTGCGGATGCGGCGGGCGCAGCGCGCGTACGACGAGGGGGTGCGGCTGGGACGCCAGAGCCGCTGGGCGGACGCGGCGGACCGGTACCGCCTGGCCGCCGAGGCGATGCCCAACGAGCCGCGCTACCACCTGGCGCTTTCGGATGCGCTGCTGGCGCAGGGGCGCGAGTGGGAGGCGGCGGACGCGCTGCAGGCCGGCATCCGCGCGGAGGAGGACGGCCCCAACCCGAACCACCGCGTGCTGGCGGTGGACTACGAGCGGCTCATCCGCCTGCTCACCCGCCTGAACCGCCTGGACGAGGCGCGCGAGGCCGCCGCTCGCCAGGCCCAGCACCGCCGCCTGCGCGACGCGATGGTGCCGGATTAGGTTAGGCCGGAGGGTTCCAGCCGCGCCCCCCTCCAGGAGCGAATGATGCCCATTGCGAATCTGATCCGGTAACCAAGCCCCGTCGCGACCGCCGTCCAGCGACTAAAGTCGCCGCAACGACTACACGCTGTCCGCCTTCGCGGACAAGACCGGACCGCCAGCACCGGGGATCCTCGAGCGGATTACCGGATCAGAGAAGCAAAGAGCATGATTCGCCGCTGGAAATCCGCGAAATCCGCCTGCGCGGATTGCGTGGGCAAGCGGGGCGCGCGGCGGCGGGCGACGACCTTCGGACGGTAGATTGCCCGGTAGCGCCGGACGTTCGCGCAAGACGTCGGTTTGGGGCGGCGCCTCCGTCGGAATGACAGGCTGGTGCGTGGAGGTGACGTTCTTCCCTCTCCCACACGGTTCGCGGGAGAGGGGGTCGGGGGTGAGGGTCCAAGCCCCATCCGGGACGCGTCAGCGGCGCCGGGACGGGGCTTCTGGCATTTCCAGCGGCGGGCTTACCCTCTCAGGCGGGGGCGCTGCTGCCCACCCCCATCTCCCGCGCCAGTTTGTCCGTCTTCGCGGCCATGATGAAGTCGTTGCGGTGCAGGCCGCGGATCTTGTGCGTCCACCACGCAACCGTCACGCTGCCCCACTCCGTCAGCAGCGCGGGGTGGTGGCCGTGCTCCTCCGCGATCGCGCCCACGCGGTTGGTGAAATCCAGCGCCTGCACGAAGTCGGGGAAGGTGAACACGCGCTCCAGCCGCGGGATGCTGTCCCGCTCCACCACGGACCACTCCGGCACCTTCGGCCGCAGCTCCTGCATCTCTTCCGGCGTCACGGTCGGCGCGCCGGCGCGGCACGGCTCGCAGCGTCCCTTCGACAGTTCCGTCATCGTTTCACTCTCGGGGATTGGGTCCAAGCCTCGTCTTCCTGAGGGAGGCGCCACGCGTAACCTTCAGCCTGCACGTCACCCTGGCGCCGACCGAAGGATCTTGCCGGCAGAACCGAGGGGCTGGCCTCGTACCACAGCGCTGCCCCCCAGGTGACCGAAAGAAGATCCTTCGGTCGGCGCCATGAGCTCGCGGCACGGGCAGGTTCAGCGCGGCGCCTCCCTCAGGAAAACAAAGCAAGTGGCCTCAGGACGACGCCTGCAGCGACTTCTCGATCAGGCGCCGCAGCTCCGCGTCGTCGGCCGTCACGGGGCCCACGTGCTTCCACAGGATGCGGCCGTCGGGGCCGATCAGGAAGGTGTTGGGGACGCCCATGGTGCTGTACGCCGCCTGGATCTCGCCGTCGGGATCGAGCCAGATGGGGTAGCTGGCGCCGAACTCCTGCAGGAACTCGCGGATCCCCTGCTCCTGGTCCCCCTGGTCGATGCTGACGCCGATCACCTGCAGCCCGCGCGGCGCGTAGGTGCGGTGCAGCTGCTCCAGCGCGGGGACCTCCTGCCGGCAGGGGTGGCACCAGGTGGCCCACACGTTCAGCAGCACGGGCCTGCCGCGCATCTGCGCCAGCGCGGCGCGTTCCCCGTCCAGCGTCTCCGCTGCGTAGGGGGGCGCCTCGGCACCCACCCGCACCGGGCCGCCCGCCTTCGCGTCGCCGCAGGCCGCCAGCAGCAGCGCGGCGGGGAGCAGGTGGATCAGGCGCGTCGTCATCCTTCGCATGGTCATCGACGGGAAACCGTTCAGCGCAGGGCGGAGAGCGGCATGCGCGCCACCCGCACCTGCGCGGGCTCGCCCGGGGCCGTCCAGGCGAAGACGATGCCGTCCCCCGCAGGGACCATGCGCGGAAAGCCGCTGCTCCGCGCGGAGCTGGACGCGGCGACCGTGCGCGGCTCGCCCATCCGCCCGTTCCGCGAGACGCGGCGGACGCGGACCTCGGCGTCCCTGTCCCCCGTCCGCTCCACCCAGCTCACCAGCGCGGCGCCGTCCTCCAGCAGCACCACGTCCGCGCGGCCCTCCGGGTTGCCTCCGTCCACCCGCGCCGGCGCGCCGAAGGTGGCGCCGGCGTCGGACGAGAACGCCACCTTGACCTGGGCGGTGCTGTCCGCGCCCGTGTACCACGCGACCGCGACCCGCTCGCCCCGCGCGTCCGCCTGGGGGCCGTTCACCGGGCAGGCGGGCATCACCCAGCCGTCCGCGTGCACGGGCTGGCCGGACGTCCAGGCGCCGTCGACGAAGCGGGTGACGTAGATGTCGCGCACCTCCTGCGGCGAGCGGTCGCGGTAGACGACCAGCGGGCCGCGCGCCGTCATCGCCATCCCCGTCTGGCAGCAGTCGCAGACGCGCCCGTCGAGTTCGCGGTCCGGCGCCGCCCGCCCGTCGGGGCCGATGGTGGTGTAGCGCAGCGTCATCTCGTTCGCCGCGTCGTGCCCCTCCTTCGACGTGTCGAACTTGCGGCCGTCCAGCCACACCAGCCCCACCGAGTCCGCGCCCACGGGCCACATCGACACGAAGCCGTGCTCGCTCTCCGTGGCGTCCGTGTGCGGGACGACCCCCGGCGTCCACGTCGCGCCGCCGTCGCCGGA
>DATAAG010000521.1:0-10064 GCA_036260235.1 Longimicrobium sp. | reverse complement strand
TCTGCTGACTCCGCGGGAGGATTCTCGTTCAGCTTCCGGCCTCGAGGGCGGCGAGGCGCTGGCGGACGCGTTCGATGGTCGGGGCGTGGCGGCGCGGGGCGCGCTGCAGGTAGGCGCGGTACATGGGGATGGCGCGCTGCGGCTGGCCCAGGTTGTCGTACGCCAGCCCCATGCGCAACGGCACCTCTGCCCAGAACGGCTCCAGGTCCATCGCGGCAAGGTACTCCGCGGCCGCCTCTTCCAGCCGGCCGGCGGCGTACAGCGCGTTGCCGTACTCGTACCGCACCACCGCGTCGTCCGGCGCGATCTCCGCGGCCTCCGACAGGTGCTCCACCGCCTGGGCGGGAGATCCCGCCCGCAGCGCCAGGCGCCCCAGCCCCAGCAGCGACGGGTACCAGACGGGCGCTTCGTCCAGCGCCCGCTGGAACGCCTGGCGCGCCTGGCCGGTGTCACCCCGGGTCTCGTACAGCAGCCCCAGCCCGTACTCCCACACCGGGATCGATTCGTGGATGTACCTCACCGGCTGGCCGCCGCGCTCGCGCAGCGCGGTGAGCAGCGCCTGGAGCTCCACGATGGCGCTGTCGGGCTGCCCCGCGCCCACCCACGAGAGCGCGCGGTAGTGGCGAAAGCGCAGGTTGCGCTCCGGGTCGCGCCGGATCATGCGCCCGAAGACCCGGGCCGCGTCGCGAAAGTCGCCTTCGCCGTAGTTCATGAACGCCGCCATCGCGTCGTCCCACCACAGGCGCTCGCCGATCATGGCGTACAGCGCCGCCTCCAGCCCGCGGTGCGCGAACGGGTTGCGGACGTGCGCACGCTGGTAGAGCTGGTTGTTGGCGATGACCTGGGGGCGCTGCCGGATCTCCTGGTCCTCCTGCAGCCAGGCGATCCACGAGCCCTGGTCCTGCGCAAAGAACACGGCCCAGCGCCCCAGCAGCGGCTCGGCGCGGGTGGGGTCCAGCCGCGACGCCCACTCGAACGCGGCCTGCGCCTGCCGCGGCTGCCGCTGGAACAGCCGGTCGCCCAGCGTGAACCAGCTCTCCCAGTCGTTGGGATCGGCGTCGCGGCCCAGGCTGAGCCCGGGGGGCTGCGCGAAGAGCGGCGCGGCGAAGGAGGAGGCCAGTGCCAGCGTGATGATCAGCCCGCGCATGATGGTCTGTCCGTACGGCAGAGGTGGGTGGATCAGCGGCTGGCCTGCGGGGCGCCGCCGGAGGCGAGGGTGAAGCCCTCCGGCGCCGCGGGCGCCCCTTCCGCCGGCGTGTAGAGGTCCATGTACAGCAGCACGGGCCGCTCCAGCCCCTCGTAGTGCACCTGGTAGGCGTCCAGCATTCCAGCGCCCTGGGGGCTGTGCGGCGTGCGGAACTGGCAGCAGCTTCCCAGGCGGAAGTAGCGCACCGGCTGGCCGGCGGGGCCGCGCAGCCCGTCCAGGTAGCGCCGCTGGTTGGCCGACCCGTTCTCCATCCCCCCGCCCACGCGGATGGGATTGCGCTTTCCGTAGCCGAACTGGTCCGAGTCTTCGCGCGGGTCGGGCTGCCGCGCGTGCTCGGGCAGCTCCTCCAGCGTCGCCGCGATGGCGGCCGTGATCGTCAGCTGTGCCGTCATCGCCAGGGCGGTCACCTTCTCCTGCTCGTCGCGGCGCAACGGGCGCCCGCTCAGCGGAGCCACGTGCGCCTGGAACGAGACCGCCGTGGTGTCGCCGCGGGGCCTGAGCTCCAGGTACAGCTGGGAGGCCAGCGAATCCGCCCCTGACTTCCTGTCCACGAGCGGCAGCGTGAGCAGCCCCGCGTCCAGGAACCGGGCCCGGATCGTGTAGCCTTCTCGCTCCAGGCTCTGGATCGCCGCCATGTACACCGCGCGGGGCGAGGCGACGTAGGTCACCTCGATGTTGAACGGCTCTGGCGTGTCCTGCGCCTGTGCGGACGCGGCCACCAGCAGGGCGAGCAGCGGGGTGAGAAGGAGTCTGCGCATCGGAGAGCCTGGAGGCGGGAACGGACGGCGGGGTGATGAAGGATACTTCGCAATCACAACGCACCGCAACGAAATTCTTGGTCGGGCTGGTCCGGATGATTTCACTCGCGGGCCCCCGTGAGCGCTGGAACCGCCGCTGGAGAGTCACCCGTGCGAACCGCCGGTGCCGGCGCTGGCGAAGCCCACGCCGTTGAAGCCCCGCGCGGTTTGCGGGGCTTTCCGCTGTTGTAGCGGCGGCTTCAGCCGCTCAGGCGCGGGGGCTGGCCCCCGCGCACCCGGCCGGGAGAGTAGATCCTTCGGCCGGCGTCAAAGGATGGAGCAACGGCAGGATCTGCGCGACGCCTCCCTCACAGTCAGGATGACGACTCGTGGCGCGGTATGTAGCTGAAGCCCCGTCCGGCGTCGCGTGAGCGGCACCGAACGGGGCTTCTGGCTATCCCGGCGGCGGGTCCATCCACTCAGGCGCGGGGCTCACTCACGCACTCACGCACTCATGCACTCAGTCCCCCGAGCCGGCTCCCGCGGGCGCCGCGAAGTCCGGCTCCGGCGTGAAGTCCTCGCCGGGGTTGATGAAGCGGTCCGACTCCAGCGCGTACTGCCGGTCGTGCAGCTCGCGGTAGCGGCCGCCCAGCGCCATCAGCTGCGCGTGCGTGCCGCGCTCCACGATCTCGCCCGCCTCCAGCACCAGGATCTGGTCCGCGCTGCGGATGGTGGAGAGCCGGTGCGCGATGACGAACGAGGTGCGCCCCTGCCGCAGCCGCCGCAGGCCTTCCTGGATCTTGAACTCGCTCTCGCTGTCCAGCGAGCTGGTGGCCTCGTCCAGGATGAGGATGCGCGGGTCCGCCAGCAGCGCCCGGGCGATGGCGATGCGCTTCCGCTGCCCGCCGCTCAGCTTGATCCCCCGCTCGCCGACGACCGTGTCGTACCCGTCCGGAAAGCCGCGCACGAACTCGTCCGCGTTGGCGGTGCGGGCCACCTCCTCGATCTCCGCGCGCGTGGCGTCCGGCCGCGCGAAGCGGATGTTGTCCGCGACCGTGCCGTCGAAGAGGAAGTTCTCCTGCAGCACCACGCCCAGTTGCGCCCGGTAGTCCGCCAGCCGCAGCCCGTTCAGGTCGCGCCCGTCGATCAGCACCCGGCCGCTGGTGGGGCGGTTGAAGGCCATCACCAGGCTCACCAGCGTGCTCTTGCCGCTGCCGCTGCTGCCGACCAGCGCCGTCGTGGTCCCCGCCGGCGCGTGCACGTTCACCCCGCGCAGCACCGGCTGCCCGGGGTTGTACTCGTACCACACGTCCTCCAGCCGCACGTCGCCCTCGATGCGGCCCAGCGGCTGGCGGTCGCGGTCCTCCTGGTCCTCCGTCCGCATCCCCAGCACCTCGCGAATGCGGTCCAGCCCCGCGAACGCCTCGCTGATCTGCGTGCCGATGGAGGCGATCTGCATCACCGGCGCCGCCAGGAGCCCGGTGAAGAAGACGAAGGCGAACAGGTCGCCCAGCGTCATCCGCCCCGCCAGGATGGAGCGCCCGCCGATGACGATCACCGCCAGGCTCACCGCGCCGATCACCACCGTCCCCACCGACGTGACGGTCGACGTGCCGGTGATGGAGCTGGCGATGTTGCGGAACAGGCGGTGCGCGCCCCGGGTGAACACGCGGTGCTCGCGCTTCTCCGTGCCGTACGCCTTGACCACGCGAATGCCGCCCAGCGTCTCCGTCAGCCGGCCCGTGACCTCCGCGGTGATCTCGCCGCGCTCGCGGAAGATGGGGCGCAGCTTCTTGAACGTGGCCCCCATCGCCACCCCGAACAGGGCCAGGATGACGACGATGGCGACGGTGAGCACCCAGTTGAGGTAGAGCAGCGCCGCCAGCGCCAGCACGCCGGTGAAGACGCTCCCCACCAGCTGCACGATCCCCGTGCCGACGAGGTTGCGGATCCCCTCGGCGTCGTTCATCACCCGCGAGACGAGCACGCCCACCTGCGTGCCGTCGAAGTAGCGGATGGGAAGGCGGGTGATGTGGCGCTGGATGCGCCGGCGCATGTCGGTGATGGCGCGCTGCGCCGTCACGCTGATCACCTGCGACAGCGCGAACGAGGTCACGCCCTGCACCAGCGTCGCGACCAGCACGGCGCCGGCGAGGGGGAGAAGGAGGCTGCCGCGCCCCTTGGCCAGCACCTCGTCGATCAGGTACTTGGAGCTGGCGGCGGGCACCAGCCCGGCGATGCGGCTCACCAGCATGAGCACCAGGCCGATGAGCAGGTAGCGGCGATGCGCCCACATCAGGCGCTTCGCCTCCGCCCACGCCTCCTTGGAGCGCAGCGCGTTCGTCCTCTTCTTTGCCGCCTTCGACGGATCGTCCGCCATCAATCCTCCAGGATGGTTTTCGCCTGGCGCCGCGAGGAAAGCGATTGAGATCGCGGCTCCGACTTCACGCTGTCCGCCTTCGCGGACACCCGCTGCGACGGCGGTCGGTGTGCGTCCGCCGTTGCAGGCTATCCCCTGTCCCCTATTCCCTATTCCCTGTTCCCTGTTCCCTGTTCCCTGCCGTCCTCAGTCTTCGCCCGCGGCGGCCAGGGAGCGGCGGTCGCCGGCGCGGCGGCGTGGCCCCCTCGCCGGCTCGTGCGGCGACTCCAGCGGCTCCGCGAGCGGCGGCGCCCCGGCCGCCTCGTACTCCGAGTGCACGCCCTGTCCCTCCGCCGGCCGCAGCCGGCGGACCAGCACCAGGGTGAGCAGCGTGCAGGAGATCGCCAGCACCCCCACCGCGGGGTAGCCGGTCAGCGGCCGTCCGTCCCCCCCGCCGATCATCAGCCCGGAGGTGAATGCCGCGGCCCCGGCGGCGCCCTGCTGGATGGAGGAGTTCAGGGTCATGAAGCTTCCCCGCCGCCGCGGCTCCACCACGCTGGTGACGAGCGCGGTCACGGAGATCATCCGCCCCGACGCCATCACCATCATCGCCGTGGTCACCGCCAGGATCACCGGCAGCGGCACGGGCGGCAGGTTGGTCACGGCGGCGATGGGGACGATGCTGAGCACCGCGGCCAGGGTGAAGACCCGCGCATGGCCGTAGCGGTCCGCCAGCGGCCCCCACAGCAGCGGGCCGGTGATGATGGTCCCCACGCCGCCCGCCAGGTAGATCAGGTCCAGCCGGCTCTCCGGCATCCCCACGTTCTCCACCAGGTACGCACTCAGGAACGGCACCGCGCTGAAGGCGGAGAACATGATGGCCGTGGTCAGCGTGAACGCGCGCACGTGCCGCGGTTCGCGCGCCACCCGCCAGAGCTCCGGGAAAGGCGCGGGGTCGTCGTGGCGGCGGCCGGTCAGGTGCCCGCGCATGGAGGGGAGCGCCACCGCGCCGACCACGAACACCACCGCCGTCACGCCGGCCAGGAAGAGGAAGGGCGTCTCCCAGGCGCCGCGCTCCGCCAGCGACAGCCCAAACGGCAGCCCCAGCACCGACGCGGCGCTGAAGCCGCCCATCACGATCCCCATGGCGGTGCCGCGCCGCTCGGGGCGGATCTGGTCGCCCACCACGGCGAAGATCACGCCCGACAGCACCCCGCCAAAGGCGCCCGTTGCCACGCGCGCGGCCATCAGCAGCCAGTACTCGTCCACCAGCCCGCACAGCAGCGTCCCCACGCCGAATCCGGCCAGGAGAAAGAGCAGCATGGGCTTGCGGTCGAAGCGGTCCATGAACGCCGCGGCCACCAGCCCCGACGCCGCCGCCGCGAAGGTGTACGCCGACACCAGCAATCCGAACTCCTGCGCCGACACCCGCAGCGAGCGCATGAGCGTGGGCGCCAGCGGCATGATGAGGACGAAGTCCAGCACGTGGCAGAACTGCACCGCCGTCAGCACCAGCAGCAGCAGCCACTCGCGCCGGGTGAACACGTTCGATGAAAGACGAAGACCCGCCATTCCGCTCCGATCTATCGTTTACCGATCCCCCGCGACAGGCGATTGATGCCTGTTGCGAATCAAATCCGGTAATCTCAGCCTCGTTCTCCGCTGGAACCGTCCAGCGAGAGAATCCGGCTGCGGTGCAGTCCGCGCAGGCGGACTTTGCGAATTTCCAGCGGCGACTTCAGTCGCTCAGGCGCGGGCCCGGCGATTCCCGGTTCAGAGCCGCAATGGGCATAAATCGTCGCAACAACTACGCGCCGTCCGCCTTCGCGGACAAGGTTCCTGCCGCGCGCCGGATGACGTGCACCGCGGCAGGCCCAAGCGTTGAAGCCCCGCGGGGTTTGCGGGGCTTTCCGCGGCGGCTTCAGCCGCTCGGGGCGCGAGGGTCGGGATTGACGCTTACGCCGCCGCCACCTCCTCCGCCGCGGCTGGCGAAGCCTCCCGGTACACCGATCCCGCCCATCCGCTCCGCGCCGCGCGGCCGCGGGGCGGGGCGTGCTTCACCGCCGCCGGCCTGCGCGCCACCCGCGTGGCGCCGAAGCGCTCCAGCGGAACGCCCAGCAGCTCCGCGGTGGTCTCCCACGCGCGCAGGGCGGCCTCGCCGTCGCGCGACGCCCTCGATGCGCCGGCGGGCTCGCCGCGCGGGTCCAGGTACGCGCCGCTCACCAGCTCGCGCGAGGTGGCGGCGACCAGCGACGAGCGCGCCGCGGCCTCCGGTCCCCGCCCGCGCAGGCGCCGGCGGAGCAGCGGCCACGCCAGCCGCAGCGCCGCGGGGAGCATCTGCGGCGTCATCGACTCCGTCATCGCCGTCCACGCGCTCCCCGGTTCCGCCGCGACCACGGTGATGCCGGTGCCGCGCAGCCGCCGCGCCAGCTCGAACGTCCAGGTCAGGTTCAGCAGCTTGGCGCGCGCGTACACGTCCAGCGCGCGGTAGCCGCGCTCCGACCGCAGGTCGTCCCAGCGGATGCGCGCGCCGCGGTGCGCCCCGCTGGCCACGTTCACGATGCGCGCCGGCACCGACGCACGCAGCCGCGGCAGCAGCAGGTGCGTCAGCAGCGCGGGGGAGAGGTGCGCCATCGCCAGCGTGGCCTCGTGGCCGTCCACCGTCACCCGGCGCTCCGGGAAGAGGCCGGCGGCGTTGTTGACCAGGATGTCCAGGCGCGGGTGCATCGTCCCGAACCGCTCCGCCAGCCAGCGCACCTGGTCCAGCGAGGACAGGTCCGCCGCCAGCAGCTCCACCGCGCCGTTGCCGCTCCGC
This sequence comes from Longimicrobium sp., assembly GCA_036260235.1. Taxonomy (GTDB): domain Bacteria; phylum Gemmatimonadota; class Gemmatimonadetes; order Longimicrobiales; family Longimicrobiaceae; genus Longimicrobium. Next base: position 2,946 of record DATAAG010000521.1, on the reverse strand, counting down.
TCGCGGATCGCCTGCACCGCCGCCTCGCCGCGCGCGCGGTCCCGGCCGGCGACGAACACCGTCGCGCCGAGCTTCGCCAGCCCCAGCGCCGTCTCCCGGCCGATGCCGCCGGTGCCGCCCGTCACCAGCGCGGTCCTTCCGGCCAGCGGCGGGGCGCTCATCGGGCGCCTCCCGCGGCCAGCAGCGGGCGCACGGGCGCGCGCTCCGCCCGGGGGCGCGGCAGGTGGATGATGATGCCGTACGCCTGTTCCTTCGCCTGTCGCTTCGCCCGGGCGGCCAGGCGGCGGGCGGAGACGCGGCCTCGCGGCGCGGAGAGCAGAGCCAGCATGGTACCGATCCCTTTCCCTGTCATCCCTTTGACGATGCCCCGCCGGCCCCCCTGACCGGCGGAAGATGGTTGCCGGCGCGTCACGCCGCGCGGGCGGGCTCCAGCGCCGGGTAGTCCGTGTAGCCGTGCTCGTCGCCGCCGTAGAAGGTGGCGCGGTCCGGCGCGTTGAGGGGGGCGCCCAGCCGCAGCCGCAGCGGCAGGTCCGGGTTGGCGATGAACGGCTTGCCGAACGCCACCAGCTCCGCCCGCCCCTCCGCCACCGCGGCGTTCCCCGTCTCACCGTCGTAGCCGCCGTTGGCGACGAAGGCGCCGCGGAAGATCGCCTTCAGCACGGGCGAGATGCGGCCGTGGGCATCCCCTCCACTGGATACGTCGAACGACGCGCCGCCGGATCGACCTTCCGCGTCCATCGGCTCGGCGACGTGCAGGTACGCCAGGTTCAGCCGGTTGAGCGCGTACGCCGCGTAGCTGAAGGTGGCCAGCGGGTCCGTGTCGCCCATCCCGTTGACCGTGGACACGGGCGACAGGCGCACGCCCACCCGCTCGCCGCCCCACACACCGGCCACCGCCTCCGCCACCTCCACCAGGAAGCGGACGCGGTTCTCCACCGAGCCGCCGTAGCGGTCCGCGCGGTGGTTGGTGCCGTCGCGCAGGAACTGGTCGATCAGGTAGCCGTTGGCGCCGTGCAGCTCCACCCCGTCGAAGCCGGCCGCGTACGCCCGTCGCGCGCCCTCGGCGAACTGGCCCACCACCTCCGCCACCTCGTCCGTCCGCAGCGCGCGCGGCGTGACGAACGGCTTCATTCCGCCGGCCGTGTAGATCATCTGCCCCTGGATGCCGATGGCGGAGGGCGCCACCGGGAGCGCGCCGCCCGGCTGCATGGACGGGTGCGAGACCCGGCCCACGTGCCACAGCTGCAGGAAGATGCGGCCGCCCCGCGCGTGCACGGCCTCCGTCACGCGGCGCCACCCTTCCACCTGCGCGTCGGTGTGGATCCCCGGGGTGTTGGGGTAGCCCACCCCCTGCGGCGCCACCTGCGACCCCTCGGTGACGATGAGCCCGGCGCCCGCGCGCTGGGCGTAGTACTCGGCCATCACCGGCGTGGGGACGTTCCCCTCGCCCGCGCGGTTGCGGGTCATGGGCGCCATCACCAGCCGGTTGCGCAGCTCGTACGGGCCCAGCGGAAAGGGTGTGAACAGGTTCCGCGTGTGGTCGCTCATCGTCGTCATCCCCTCACTTCGGTTCTCTTTTCGGGACGCCTCACGGCACCCCTGGTCCGTCTCCCGCCACGATTCTGTAACCGCACAAGTTACAGTTGTGGATGCACTTCGCCCCCGGCGGCGTACGTCCGCCGGTCAGTTCCTCGCCGTCCGCGCGGGGAGCGATGCCCGCGCCGTCCGTCCCGAACCGGCCAGCCGCACCACCGGCGTCACCACCCGGCCGGGGCGCACGGTGATGCGCTGCTCGCGGACCGTGTAGCCGTCGCGCTGGGCGCGCAGGGTGTAGGTGCCCGGCGCCACCGCGTCGAACTGGAAGCCGCCCGACCGCCCCGACACCGCCTCCTGCCGCGCCGATCCGCTGTCCTCCGGCACCAGCGTCACCCGCGCCTCCGCCAGGCCGTTGCCCACCCCGTCCGTCACCCGCCCCAGCACCCGCGACTCCTGCGCCGCCAGCGTCCGCCCATCCCCCGCCAGCCCCGCCACCGCCAGCATCAGCATCCCCAGCACCCTGCGCACACTCGATCCGCGTGCCATGGTCCCCTCCCTCGCTCGACGTTCCCGCGTCTTCACCGCGCCTCTGCTGACACGACGGACGAGGCGCTGGTGGATCGACGTCGCCACGCGACTACATTTGTATCCCGGCCGGTTACAGATCCAGGGCCGGCAAAACGGCGCCCGGCCCGCCTCTCACGCGTGCTGCACCGCTGCGTGCGGCTCCGGCTTTGCGCCGACGCACCCGGTGGCCTGCTGGCGCACCTCGCGGAACACGTCGGCGATGGTCACCTGCGCCAGCACGCCCTGCATGGCCTGGTGGGCGTTGCAGAACACGCCGTGCAGCACCTCGCGGATGTGGCCGCCGATGTCGCAGTGGCGGCAGGGCTCGGAGTGCATCGCGAAGAGCTCCTCCTTCTCCTCCACCGCGCGGTAGACCTCCAGCAGGGTGATGTCTTCGGGCTCGCGGGCCAGCTGCGCGCCGCCGCCCACGCCCGGCTGCACGGAGACGAGCCCCGCGTTGCGCAGCGAGCCCATGATGCGCCGCACGACCACCGGATTGGTGTTGACGCTGCTGGCCATGCGCTCCGACGTGATCGGCTCGTCGCGCCGCCACGCCAGGTACGCCAGCACGTGCACCGCCACCGCCATCCTGCTGCTGATCGTCGACATCGGGGACTCCCGTTCGGATAAACTGTAACCAGTCTAGTTTCGGAAAGGGCGGATGTCAACGGTCGAGTCCCCTCCCCCGGCCCCTCCCCGCACGAACCGCGTGCGGAGAGGGGAGAAACGGCGGTCCGGGTCGCTTCGACGGGCATCTCACTGCGTCCGCGGGGCCCTCACCCCCCGCCCCTCTCCCGTAAGCGGGAGAGGGGATAAACGGCGAACAGCCGTGCTATTCTGCCG
>DATAAG010000520.1:0-6013 GCA_036260235.1 Longimicrobium sp. | reverse complement strand
GGAGGGGGCCTCCCGCCAGCGCAGTGAGATCCCCATCGCCGCACCTCCGCCGTTCTCCCCCTCTCCGCACGCAGTTTGTGCGGGGAGGGGGCCGGGGGGAGGGGCCCCGCGCCGGCCCCCCTCATCCCCGCGTCAGGTAGGCCAGCTGCAGCGCCACCAGCTGGCTCAGCCCCGGCCACCGCGCCACCGCCTGCGGCGGATCGTCCGCCGCGAACACCGCGCCGACCGGCGACTCGCGAATCGGATGCGCGCGCACCTTCTCCGCCATCAACGGGATGCGCACCAGCTCCTCCCACACGGGCCATGACTCCTGCGGCGCGTTCAGCGTCCCCGTGGCCAGCGCGCGGGCGGTGCGGGCCAGCCCCAGCAGCGGGCGCGCGACGGCGTTCACCGCGTGCGGAAAGTACGGCAGGCGGTTGCGCGTGTGCGGCACGTACCACGAGCGCGCCAGCAGCGGCCGCATCGCCCGGAAGAAGAGCGCGCGGTCCAGCTTCCACGCCTGCGGCACCGAGGCCGCCACGCGCACGACGGCGTTGCACATGAACGGCTCGTGCGAGCGGAACAGCCGCCGGTTGCCGTGGAAGACGGCCGCGTACTTCCGCATGGAGAACGGGTAGATGTACGACCATTCGTCCGCGGAGGCGGGGCGGATCTCCGCCACCCGCCGCCGGAACGCCGTCCGCCGCTCCGCCGCCTCGCGCAGCACGTCGTCGCGCACGCCGGGGAGCGCGGGCGGCTTCGCCGGGCGGATGCCGGGCGCCTCGCCGGCCTCGATGCGGCGGCGGGCCCAGCGGCGCACGTTGTCCCCCTTCAGCAGCGCGTCGGACGAGTAGCCGCCCAGCACGACGGGCAGCCGGTCCATCCCCAGCGACCGGTGGAAGCCGTAGCCGTGCACGTCGATGAACTCGTGCTGCGAGCCGATCATCGCCGCCACGGGCTCGAAGTGGGCGATGTCGTGCCCCGCCGGCCGCCGCGCGAACTCCAGCGACGCGCCGTACGCGCGCGCCACGCGGCGGGCGCTGCGGATCTCGCGGTTGTCCGCTTCGCCGTAGATGAACGCCTGCACCCGCACCTCGCGCGGGATGGCGCCCAGCACCGCGCGCGCGTCCTCGCCGCCGCTCAGCAGCACGCCGGCGCGCTCCTGCCCCGCCACCGCCAGCCGCACGTCCTCCACCAGCGCCGCCCGCAGCGCCTCCGCCGCCTCGTCCGGCGACGCGTACGCCGTCCGCTCCTCCGGCCGCCAGTACGTGCGGCCCTCGTCCGTCCACCCGTCCGCCTCGAAGCGGCGGACGGACCCCGGCGCCGCCTGCCGCACGGCGGGATAAAGGGTGTGCGGATACGAGATGGTGAGGTAGCCCATCAGCTGCACGGCGGAGACGGGATCGATCCCGCCGCGCGCGCCCGCCGCCTCCGCCACCGCGTCCACGTGCGTGCCGATGACCAGCGGCCGATCCGCCCCGCGCGGCTCCGCGGCGAACACCGTCACCCACGCGAAGAGGTCCGTCACGATCGATCCCCTCCCGCCCGCCGTGTCGATCGCCAGCGCGGCGAACGGGCCGTCCAGCCGATCCTCCCATCCGACCTCACCACCGTCCAGCAGCAGGCGATGGACGGCCGCGCGGCGCTCCGGATCGACCGCGGGCCCGGCGGGCAGCGATCCGCCCCGCGCGAACGGCTCGCCGATAAGCACGGTGATTCCGCGCGCGTCCTCCATCACCGGCCCGGGATCGTGCGCCGCCCGGGCGACCGCGAGGGTCCCCCACGCGCCGGTGTACTCGGCGACCTCCGCGACGACGGGCGCCAGCCAGTGGTGGAGGATGCGCTTCAGCTCGCCGGGCCGGCGGGGGCGCGGGGAAAAGAGGAAGTCGCTCACGGCCGCTCCCCCGGCGCGCGGCCGGCCAGCACGGCCTCGTAGTCGTCGATCATCCGGTCGATGGTGAACCAGTTCGCCGCGCGCCACGCCCCTTCCGCGGCGCGGGCCCGCACCTCCGGCGCGCCGGAGCGGATGCCGTCCACCACCTCGCGCAGCGCCGCGGCGAGCGCATCCACGTCCTCCGGCGGCACGATCCACCCCGCGGCGGGCCGCCCGTCGCGCGCGGCGAGCCCCTCCCACGCGCCCGCCACGTCGGCGGAGACCACCGGCCGCCCCGCCGCCATCGCTTCCAGCATCGCCACGGCGAAGCCCTCGGAGCGGCTGGGGAGCACGAACGCGTCGCTCGCCGCGGTGATGCAGGCCGCGTCCTCCCGCCGGCCCAGCAGGTGGACGCGCTCCGCCACGCCGCGCCCATGCGCCCGCTCCTCCATCGCCCGCCGCTGCGCATCCGTGCCGTCGCCGACCAGCACCGCGTGCACGCGGGCGTCCAGCGCCGGGAGCGCATCGACCAGCAGGTCGAACCCCTTCCGCCGCTCCAGCCCGCCGACGGCGGCGAGCAGGATCGCATCGTCCCCGAGCCCCAGCGCGCGGCGGATCGGCGCGGGGCGGGGGGGATCGAGCTCCATCCCGTTCACCACCACGTGCACCTGCTCCGCCACCTCCGGCACCGCGCGGGTGATGCTCTCCGCCACGGCGCGGCTGTTGGCGATCACCGCGTGGTACCAGCGGCGCAGCGCCAGCCGCTCCAGCCAGCCGCGCGCGCCGTGGCCGATGGGCTGGATGCCGCCGATGCGAAAGACGATGCGCGGCATCCGCGCCGCGTTCGCCGACCAGGCGCTGACGAAGGCGCGGTTCCACGAGGTGAGCAGCACCGCGTCCGGCCGCTCGCGGCGCAGCCAGGCCGCGAAGCGCAGCGCGTTCCACGGGTCCGCGTCGCCGCCGGGGCGAATGCCGGTGGTGCGGATGCCCAGCGCGTCCAGCGCCGCCATCACCGGCCCGCCCGCGCGGCAGGAGACCGCGACGTCGTGCCCCCGCGCCCGCAAGCCCGCGGCGATGCGGATCACCTGCCGCTCGTTGCCGCGGATCACCGGCCCGTCCACGTGGATCGCGACCTTCATCCCCCGCCCCGCGCGGCCGCGATGCCGTCCGCCAGCAGCCGCTCCCACTCGTCCAGGAAGCGCTCCTCGCCAAAGCGCCGCTCCGCCCGCGCCCGCGCCGCCTCGCCCAGCCGCTTCCGCGCGCCGGGATCGCGCAGGAGCGCGGCGACCGCCTCCGCCACCTGGTCCTCGTGAAAGCCGGTGACGATCCCGGCGGCCGGCTCGCCACTGGAGGCGTCCAGCGCCTCGCGCGCGCCGCTCACCTCCGTGCTGACCACGGGGAGGCCGAACGCCATCGCCTCCAGCATCGCGTTGGCCATCCCCTCGCGGTCGGAGCTGACCACGAAGACGTCGAACGCGTCCAGCACGTCGCCCACGTCGCGGCGAAAGCCCAGCAGGTGCACGCGATCCGCCATCCCCAGCAGGGCCGCCACCTCGCGCGTGGGCTCCATCGCCTCCCCCTCGCCGGCGATGATGCAGTGCACCGGCTCCGGCAGCAGCGCCAGCGCCCGCAGCAGCCGGTCGAAGCGCTTCTGGCTCGCCATCCGCGCCACCGAGCCCACCACCCGCGCGTCCGGCGGAATCCCCAGCTCGCGGCGCACGGCGCCGGGCTCGCGCGTGCGCGGGGGCGCGCGCACGCCGTCCACGATCGTCAGCACCTTCGCGGGATCGAGCTGCCGGTCCCCGGCCAGGAAGGCGGGGCGCATGGCGTCCGCGTTCAGCACCACGCGGTCCACCAGCCGGCGCAGGGCGATCCGGTAGCGCCTGCCGCGGGCGGGCGTGTCGCCCTGCAGGACGATGCGCTGCACGACGAACGGGGCCCCGGCCATCCGCGCGCCGAGCCCCGCCAGCATCACCTTCTTGAAGCTCGTGAGCAGCACCGCGTCCGGCCGCTCCCGCCGCAGCCGCGCCGCCAGCCGCAGCGCGTCCGGCAGCATCGCGTCCCCCCCGACCCGCTGCACGCCGGTGGGGATGCCGTAGCCGGCGCCGCGGGCGGCGTTTTGCTCGTCGCGAAAGAGCATCAGCACGCGATGGCCCCGGCGCTGGAGACCCGCCAGCAGCAGCACCGTCCCGATCTCCCCGCCACCGAACGCCCGGGCGCTGTTGTGCGCGAGAACGAACATCAGTGCGTGAGTGCGTGAGTGCGTGCGTGCGCGAGTGGCTGCGCGGCGCATCGCCGGCAGCCGATCCGCATCGGCCTACGCACCCACCAGCACTTCCTCTCTCGCACGCGTCTCCTCGATCCTGAAGTCCGCCGGCCTGCCGGCCAGCACCCGTTCCCACGCGTCCAGCACCCGCGGAAACGCGAACGCCCGCGCCCGCCGCCGGGCAGCGGCGGCCATGGCCTCGCGCCGCTCCGGGTCGTGCAGGAGCGCGCGGATCCCGTCCGCCAGCGCCGCCGCCTCGAATCCCACCACCACGCCCGGTGCCGTGCCGTCCGGCCCCGGCCGCAGCGCCTCGTCCGTGCCGCTCACGTCCGTGCTGACCACCGGCACGCCGGCCGCCAGCGCCTCCAGCATGGCGTTGCTCATCCCCTCCTGGTCGCTGGCGGCCACGAACAGGTCCAGCGCCGGGAGCACCTCGCCCACGTCCGGGCTGTATCCCAGGAAGTGCACCCGCCCCGCGATCCCCATCGCCACCGCGCGCTGCTCCAGCGTACCGCGCAGGGGCCCGTCGCCCGCCAGGATGCAGTGCACGTCCGCGGGCAGTTGCGCGACGGCGTCCACCAGCCGGTCCAGCCGCTTCTGCCCCACCAGCCGCGCCACGGCGCCCACGCACGCCGCCTCCGGGGGAATGCCCAGCCCCGCCCGCACCCCGTCCGCGGAAAGGCGCCGGGCCGGCGGACGGACGCCGTTCGGGATGACCGAGACGCGCCCCGGCGGCGCCGCGTACGCCGGACGCAGCCGCTCCGAGACCACCACCACGTGGTCCACCAGGCGACGGAACGCCATGCGGTACTTCAGGTTGCGCGGCACGTCCGACTGCAGCCCCACCCGGACGAGGATCCGCGGGACGCCCGCCATCCGCCCTGCCAGCCCGGCGAGCCACACCTTCTTGAACATGCCGACGAGCAGCACGTCCGGCCGCAGCCGCCGCAGCCGCCGCGCCAGGCGGGCCGCGTGGTGCAGCGACGCGTCGCCGCCCAGCGGCAGGATCTCCGCGTGGATGCCCAGCGCCCGCGCCGGATCGGCGACGACGGCGTCGTTGCAGAGCAGCAGCACGCGGTGCCCGCGCCGCTGCAGCCCCTGCAGCAGCAGCGCAACGGACCGCTCCGCGCCGCCCCACACGCGGGCGCCGGCATGGGCCACGATGAACATCGGAGAACGCGAGTGCGGAGGAACGTCGGCGCGCCGGGAGAGCCCGGCGGCATTCCGCCCATCTTACGCGCGCACCCGCGCACGCCCAAGTAAACTCTTGATTACCGTCCGAAGAAGGCGCCGATGCTCTCCACCACGTACGCCAGCTGCGCCTCCGCCAGCTCCGGGAAGACGGGGAGCGAGAGCACCTCGCGGCAGGCGCGCTCCGACTCGGGAAAGTCGCCCTCCCGGTAGCCCAGGTAGGCGAAGCACTCCTGCAGGTGGAGCGGCACCGGATAGTAGATGGAGCTGCCCACCCCGCGCTCCGCGAGGTGGCGCATCAGCTCGTCGCGGCGGCCGTCCAGCACCCGGATGGTGTACTGGTTGACGATCGACTCGTTCTCCGGGAGGACGACCGGGGTGACCACCCCGCCGAGGCCGGCGAGCGCCTCGTCGTAGAAGCGCGCGTTCGCCCGCCGACCCTCGCTCCACCCCGCGAGGTGGGGGAGCTTGACGGAGAGGACGGCGGCCTGGAGGGCGTCGAGGCGCGAGTTGTACCCCACCTCCTCGTGGTGGTACATCTGCCGGCCGCCGTGCACGCGCAGCTTGCGCAGGCGCTCCGCCGTGTCGTCGCGGTTGGTGGTCACCATCCCCGCGTCGCCGAAGGCACCCAGGTTCTTGGTGGGGAAGAAGGAGAGGGCGCAGGCGTCGCCGAGCGAGCCGGTGGTGATCCACTCCCCCGCGGG